>NZ_LZKV01000049.1:0-104040 GCF_001672995.1 Mycobacterium sp. 1482292.6
GCTGGCCACGGCCGATCCGGCCGCGCAGCTGGTGCAACTGACTGATCCCGAACCGGTCGGCGTCCATCACCAGCATCACGGTGGCGTTGGGGACGTCGACGCCCACCTCGATGACGGTGGTGCACACCAGCACATCGACATCACCGGCCCGGAAGGCCGCCATGGCGGCGTCCTTCTCCTCGGCGGACAGCCGCCCGTGCATCAGGCCCAGCCGCAGGTTCGCCAACTCCCCGGAGCGCAGCCGGGCGTACAGACCCTCGGCGGTCTCCGGCGCCTTGGCGTTCTGCTCATCGCCCGGATCGTCGCTCTCGTCGATGCGCGGCGCCACCACGTAGGCCTGACGGCCGGCGGCGACCTCCTCGGCTATCCGCTGCCAGGCCCGGCCGAGCCACGCGGGCTTGTCCTTGACGAAGATGACGTTGCTGGTGATCGGCTGGCGCCCACGCGGAAGTTCGCGCAGCGTCGAGGTTTCCAGATCCCCGTACACGGTGAGCGCGACGGTACGCGGTATCGGCGTGGCGGTCATCACCAGCAGGTGCGGCGTCACACCGGGACGGGCCTTGGCGCGCAGCTGATCTCGCTGCTCGACACCGAAGCGGTGTTGCTCGTCGACCACCACCATGCCCAGGTTGTCGAATTCCACCGCGTCCTGCAGCAGGGCGTGGGTGCCCACGACGATGCCGACCTCACCGCCGGCGATCTCGGCGCGGATCTGCTTTTTCTGCGCGGCGGTCATCGAACCGGTCAGCAGCGCCAGCCGGGTGCCGTTATCGGCGCCACCCAGCTGCCCGGCCATCGCCAACGGGCCGAGCACATCGCGGATCGATCGGAGATGTTGCGCGGCAAGCACTTCCGTCGGCGCCAGCAGCGCACACTGATATCCGGCGTCCACCATCTGCAGCATCGCCAGCACCGAGACGATCGTCTTGCCCGAACCCACCTCGCCCTGCAGCAGCCGGTTCAACGGCCGGCTCGCCGCGAGCCCCTCGGACAGCACGCCGAGCACCTCGCGCTGCCCCGCGGTCAACTCGAAGGGCAAGCGCCCCAACAGTTGTGTGACCAAGCCGTCCGGGCGCCGCGGCGCCGGCGGTCCCGACTCCGACAGTTCACCGTGGCGGCGGGCCACCAACGCCCACTGCAGACCGACGGCTTCGTCGAAGGTCAGGCGCTCGCGGGCCCGCTGCCGCCGCGGCTCGCTCTCGGCGAGATGGATGTCGCGCAATGCCTGGTCCTCGGAGATCAGGCCGAATTTCGCGCGCAACTCCTCGGGCAGCGGATCCGGCACCGGGTCGAGCACGTCGAGCACCTGGCGCACGCACGAAAAGATGTCCCAGCTCTGCAATTTCGTGCTGGCGGGATAGATCGGGAAGAAATGGCGTTCGTAGGCGTCCAGCAATTCTTCGCCGCTGGTGGCGCCCGAGGCGTTGGCGATGTTCTTCAGCGACCGCGTCCCGCGGTTGCGTCCGTCCGGCGAGTCGACGATGAGGAACGCCGGGTGCGTCAGCTGCATGACGTTCCGGAAGAACCCGACCTCCCCGGAGAGCATCACCTTGGTGCCCTTGGTCAGGTCCTTCTTCAAGTAGTTCGCGTTGAAGAACGTCGCGGTCACCTTGCTGCGGCCCGAGCCGAGGGTGATGCGGTGGCACAGCTTCTTCGGGTTCTTCTTCATCGGAAACGTCTCGGTTTCGGCGATCGTGTCGATGATGGTGATGTGCTCGCCCATTTCGGGCCGCTCGTCGTCGGAACCCCACCGCGAGGCGCCCTCCGTATAGCTGCGCGGATAGTGGCGCAGCAGGGCGTCGACGGTGCGGATGCCGAAGACCTCGTCGAGCGATTCGGCGGCCTTGGCTCCCACCACGAAGTCCAGCCGGTCGCCCAGCGACACCATCGCTACTCGACCCCGATCAGCAGCGCGTCACCGTGGTGGCCGGTGCGGTAAGTGACCAGTTCGGTCCCGGGGTGGTGGTCGTGCATGTGTTCTTCCAGAATGTCGCCGAGCGCGCCGGCATTGGCATCGGAGCCGTCGATGCCGGCGCCCAGCAGCACCGTCACCAGGTCGCCGCCCGAGGCCAGCAGCAGGTCGAGCAGGCCTATCGCCGCCCCGACCGCATCGGCGGCCACGATCAGCACCTCGTCGCCCGCGATGCCCAGGCCGTCGCCGGGCCGGCAGCGCCCCGCCCAGGTCAGCGCGCTTTCGGTCGCGATGCGCACCGAGCCGTGCCGCGCCGCACCGGCGGCGCGGGCCATGGTGTAGCCGTCGTCCACCGCCTGCCGGTCGGTTTCGTGCACGGCCAGCGCGGCCAGCCCCTGCACCATCGAGCCGGTCGGGATCGGCACCACATCGATGCCCCAGCCGATCGCCGCGGTGCAACCGGCCACCAACTCCTCGGCCGCCACGTAGCCATTGGGTAGCACCATCACCTGTGCGGCGCCGGTGTCCACGATGGCCCGCATCAGTTGGTGCGCGCTGATGTTGGTGACGGGATCGTGCCCGGTCGATTCGCGTTGCAGCACGCTGGCGCCCTCCCCGGCGAACAGCTCGGCGGCGCCGTCCCCGTCGACCACCGCCAGCACGGCGCGCTCCCGCGTCCAGCCGCCGGCGGGCAGGCCCGGGGCGCCCGAGCTCAGCGCCGAGATGACGATGCGGCTCAGCCGCCCGGCCGCCAGGCCCGCTTCCACGGCGGCGCCGGCGTCGTCGGTGTGCACGTGGACCGAGTACGTGCGCTGCGCCGACGACGGCGCCGACGCGATGCCCACCGAATCGCCCAACTCCCCCAACCGATCCCGCAGCCTGTCCGCCGCCGCGGGCTCGCAGTCGTCCAGCCGGTACATCACCTCGAAGTGGGGCGCCGGGCGCTGCGCGGACGACTCCGGTTGCAGTTCCCGCGGCGACAGCTCGTACACCGTGCGGGCGGGAGCCTGCCCGGTGATGGTGCAGCGCAGCGCGTCCAGCAGGACCAGCAGTCCGCGCCCGCCGGCGTCCACGGCGCCGGCGTCGGCGAGCACGTCGAGTTGTTCGGGCGTCTTCTCCAGGGCGACCACCGCCGCGTCACCGGCCGCGATGACCGCCGGCACCAGACCGTCCCCGGCCCGGGCGCACTGCGCGACGGCGTGGGCGGCCGCCCGCAGGACCGAGACGATGGTCCCGGGGATCTCCTCACCGCCCATCGAGCTGATGACCAGCTCCACGCCGCGCTGCAGCGCCGCACCGAGGATCGCGACGTCGATGTGCGACAGCTCACCCCCGGCATCGGCGGCCGCGGTCGCGGTGACGTCGGCGAGGCCCCGCAGGATCTGCGACAGGATCACGCCGGAATTGCCGCGGGCGCCGTTCAGCGCGCCGGCCGACAGCGCCGCCGCGGCCCGCGCCACGCAGCCCGATCCGGCCTCGGCGCCCGCGTTGGCCTCTGCCAGGGCGGAACGCATGGTGAACAGCATGTTGGCGCCGGTGTCGGAGTCGGCGACGGGGAAGACGTTGAGCCGGTTGATTTCGTCGATGTGCGTGATCAGGTCGCTGACGGCGGTGTGCGCCCAGTCGCGCAGGGTGGTCGCGTCCAGGAGACGATCCTGCGACGTATCCGCAGTGCCCAGTGTGACCCACCTCCTCCGCACCAGTCCCCCGGTGGGCGCCAGCGTAGCCGGGCGCCGGAGCCGCTGCGCTCAGTTGCTCTGCGCCCGTTGAGGAAGATCGAACAGTAGCGGACGTATTTGGTCGAGGTAGTCCTCGACGCCACATTTTCCGGCCAAGAAGGTATCGCAGGCGGGTTTAATAGCCCTGCCGGATACCGGGATTGGCCTGGCCCACCAACATGCGCTCATTGCTGCCGTCGCGGCTGACGCCGTAGCGGCTCATCTGATAGTTCATCGACGCGCACGCAGTGGCCACCGGATCCCACGCCGAGTTCGACGTCCCGGGCTGGTGAAAGGCCGCGAAGGTATCCGGCATCATCTGCCACGGGCCCCGCGTGGCGTGCAGCGGGCCGCCGTCGAGCTGGGAAGGCCCATAGGCGTTGCTGTCCGACAGGTTGATCGCACCCGAATGAAATTGCGACTCGTGATCAGCGATGGTCATCATGCCCTCGATCCAGTGACCACGGGCCGCCGCGTCGGTGACCCCGATCCGGGTCAGCGCCTCCTCGAGATAGCCGCGGATCGCCTCGGGTCCGTCGGGCCACACTTCCCGGCCGTCGAAAGCGACCTGCCGCAGCTGGATGCCGCCCTCGCGCACGGCCGCCGCCTCTTGCACCGCAGGACGAGGCGCATCGGGCTGCCACCACCACGTCGCACCGGCCGCTGCCCTGGGGCCCGCCCCGCCCTGCCCGGCGCCGTACTGGCCGCCCACGGCGGTCGGGCAGTTAACCGAGGTGCTTCCGATGGCGACGCTGCCCAGCGCCGCCACCACCAGATAGGCCGTCGCCACCCGGCGCAACCTCGAGACCAACCGTCGTACGCCCACCGGAGAGCCCCGCCGGCTTTCGACGCGGGCTGGACCGGCGGCGTTTTCGGCGCGCGCAACCACCCCGCGCACTCCCCTCAAACCTGCCGATATTTGCTTCCCAGCCTCATCCGCAGCTCCGCGCGGGCCGGCACCGCCGGGAAGAAGACTTCAGCCAAATCGACGCGCCGTCCGCGCCTGACACAGGCAGCGACCGCGCCGACCATCGGCGGCGCTGTCATCCTAGCGACCGGGCACGCCATCCACCCCGGTCAAAGCCCCTACTGTGATCGACTGCATGTCGACCATGCGAGAGGGTTGCAGCGCACAGCAAACCGGCGCGACCGCGCGTAACCGCAGGGTCGGCCCCTGACGACCGTTTTGGTGGTTGCCGGAGGAGTCGGTATCCTCAGGTGTGCCCGGTGCAACCTGGGCTGTCCCGGCCGAATTGCCGGACCCCCGAGATTTGAGGAGCTTGAACAATGGCCGCTGTGTGCGACATCTGCGGGAAAGGCCCCGGCTTCGGTAAGTCGGTGTCACACTCCCACCGCCGCACCAGCCGCCGGTGGGACCCCAACGTTCAGACCGTGCACGTCGTCACCCGCCCGGGCGGCAACAAGCAGCGCCTGAACGTCTGCACCTCCTGCATCAAGGCCGGCAAGGTCGTCCGGGGCTGACGGCAGCCGTTCACATGACGACGTGGCCGGCGTCCACCGGGATCGCCGCGCCGGTGATGTAGCGCGATCGCGGCCCGGCAAGCCAGAGCACCGCTTCGGTGACGTCCTGCGCCTCGACCAGCGGCACGTCGGGTAGCAGCGTCTGCGACAGGGCCGGGTTGGGGTTCTCCAGCATCCGGTTCACCACGAAATCGTTGAGGATCATCGGCGTCGCAACCCCGCTCGGGTGGATCGAATTGACCCGAATCTTGTGCGGCGCATAGGCGTTCGCCGCCGAGCGCATCAAACCCACCACACCGTGTTTGGACGCGGCGTAGGCGAACATCGCCGCGCTGCCGTCGCCACCGCGGCCGGTCAGGCCCTGTGACGAGCTGACCAGCACCACCGAGCCGCCCCGGCCCTTGCGCACGATCGAGGGCACCGCCGCCAGCAGCGTGTGCCACACACCCTTGAGGTTGGTGTCGACGATCGTGTTGAACACCGGTTCGGACTCGGGGTCGGTGACGCCGATGGCCACCACCCCGGCGTTGGCGACCACGATGTCGATGTCGCCGAGCTCGTCGACGCCGGCCTGCACCCCGGCCTGCAGCGCCTGGAGGTCGCGGACGTCCGCGGCGACGGACACCGCCTTGCGACCGGCCGCCTGGACCAGCTGTACGGTCTCGGCGAGCTCGGATTCGGTCCCCAGGGCGTAGGGGATCGCCTCGAGGTCGGCGCAGATGTCGACGGCGATGATGTCGGCGCCCTGCTCGGCCAGCGCCACGGCGTGGCTGCGGCCCTGGCCGCGCGCGGCGCCGGTGATGACGGCCACCGTGTTGTCGAAGTCGCCCATGACTACACCTCCAGTTGTGTGCCGGTCTCGCGTTCGGCGAAGGTCACCAGCCGCGCGGCCGTGTCGTAATCGCAGGCCAGCGGCGTGCGGCCGATCAGCACCGGGCCGCCGCGCAGCCCGAACCTGCCGCTGACCCCGACGTAACTGCCCGGCGGGATCGGCTCGCTGATGCAGTACAGCGTCGGCGCCGCGCCCTCGTCGATGTCGTTGGCCAGCCGGTCGGCCACCACCTTGACCCCTTTGTGGGCCAGCGACATCAGCCGTGAGTCGCCGAGGTTCGACAGGTTGGAGGCCACCCACCCCGGGTGGGTGAGCTGCGTGACGATCGGCGATCCGGCCGCGCGCAGCCTGCGGTCGAGCTCCAGCCCCCACAGCATGACCGCGAGCTTCGACTGCGCGTAGGCGCCCAGCCTCGTCCACTTGTGCCGGCGCAGATGCAGGTCGTCCAGGTGCAGCGTCGCCGACCGGTGTGCGTCGGAGCCGACGTTGATGATCTGCGAACGCACCCTTCCCAGCAGCAGATTGGTCAGTGCGAACGGTCCGAGCAGGTTGGTGCCCAGTGTCATCTCGAAGCCGTCGACCGTCTCGGTGCGCCGGTCGGTCAGGGCACCGGCGTTGTTGATCAGGATGTCGACCGGCCCGTCGATCAGGTCCGCGAAGGCACGCACCGACGACAGGTCGGCGAGGTCGAGCTTGACCACAGCGGTCGACCCACCCATTTCGGTGGCGCGTTGCTTCCCGAGTTCGGTGTTGCGCACCGCCAGGATCACGTGCGCCCCGGCTTTGGCGAGCGCACGCGCCGTGCCGAGCCCGACGCCGTTGGTTGCCCCGGTCACGATCACGCGTTTGCCGGTCAGGTTGCCGAGCCGGCTCGGCGTCCACGGTAGGGTCACGGCGATCAGAGTAATGGTCGGTTCTATGTAAGTTGGACCGGTTCTGCCAACATTGTTGCGGAACAGAGCGGAAGACTCCCGAGGCGGTTCGACAATGAGTGACAGCGCCACCGAGATCACCAACCTCATCTACACCTATGCGCAGCTTCTCGACGGCGGCGACCTGGACGGCGTGGCCCGGTTATTCGAGCACGGCCGCATCTGCGGGATCCAGGACGGCCCGCCCGAGACGGTGTTCGCCGGTTCCGCCCGGGTGCGGGAGATGTATGACATGGCCACCCGGATCTACGAGGACGGCACCCCGAAGACCAAACACAACACGACCAATGTGCAGCTCTACATCGACGAGGCGGCCGGGACCGCGCAGAGCACGTCCTATTACTGCGTCACGCAGGCCACCGATGAGTTGCCGCTGCAGGTCATCGTGACCGGGCATTACAAGGACACGTTCCACCGCGTGGACGGAGCCTGGCGCTTCGACAGCCGCACCATGTTCGTCGACCAGGTCGGCGACGTCAGCCGGCATCTGAAGTTCTGACCCGTGGCATCCGCGAGCGCGTCCGACGGCCCGTTCGACCCGGCCGCCGTGCTGGCCGATGCGCAACGCAAGGAAGAGCTAAGCGATTGGGGCCCAGGCGAATTCGACGGCGCGCTGCGGATGTTGCTGGCCGACTATGCCCGCACCGACCTCAACGGCCTCAATGCCCAGGGCGTGCACATCCTGCGGTCCGGCATCGTGCACAGCCTGCGGATGCGGCTGCGCGCGCAGGAGTGGATCCGCCGGCACCCGGAGATCCTCGACGAGCGGGTGGCCGCGCCGATCGTGGTCGTCGGGATGATGCGCAGCGGCACCACGCTGCTGCAGCGGCTGCTGGCCGCCGACCCGCGCTTCGTCTGCGCCTACGGCTGGGAGGTCGTCGAGGTCGCGCCGCGCCTGGACCATCGGTTCACCGACGCGCCCGATCCGCGCATCGCGATCAGCGAAGCGCGCGAAGCGAAATCCCGCGAACTGGCGCCCGAATTGTTCTCGATTCATCCGATGTATGCCAGGGAGGCCGAGGAGGAGATCGTCTTTTTGGCCGACGCGTTCTTGTCGCACGTTCCCGAGTCGGGGGCGCACCTGCCGCGGTACCGGTCCTGGCTCGACGACCAGGACTTCTCCCCCGCTTACGGCTATCTCCACCGGATGCTGCAGTTCCTGCAGTGGCAGAAACGGCAGCGGGGCGCCCACGGCCGGCGCTGGGTGCTCAAATCCCCTGCGCACCTTGGGTATTTGCATCTGTTGCGTGCCCAGTTCCCCGACCTGCACCTCGTGCACATGCATCGCGACCCGCGCACCACCATCGCGTCGGGGGCCAGCCTGAACGCGACCCTGCACGCGATGCACGCCGATGCCGTCGACGTGCACCGGGTCGGTGCGCAATGGCTGGAGCGGATGGGCTGGACCAATGACCGGGCGATGGCGATCCGCGACGGCTGGACCGATCAGGATGCCGTGGTCACCGACATCGGGTTCGACGAGGCGGTGGCCGACCCGATCGGCCAGGTGGCCCGCGTCTACGACGCCGTCGGCCTGCCGCTGACCGCGCAGGCCGAGGACGCGATGCGGCGCTGGCTGGCCCACCGTCCCCGTGAGGTGCCGCGGCCGCCCTACGGACTGGAGCCCTACGGCCTGCGTCCCGAGCAGGTCGATGAGCGATTCACGTTGTACAACAAGCGTTTCGGACGGCAAATCGGAGGAACAGCGCATGCCTGAACACCCGGTCGCGACGGCGTCCCAGCACGAGCAGGAGCTGGCGGCCCTCGACCTGATCGAGCACCCTACCGTCAAGGCCGCCTACGGCGCGGTCGCCGAGACCTGGCTCGGTCGCGCCAAGGCGTCGGAGGCGATGCGCGAACGGTTCGACGACGCGTTCGCCGAGGTGATGTTCTCGGCGGCGGTGTGGTCGTCCAATCAGGACAAGCTGCGACCGAAGGTCAGTTGCATCACCCGGCTCGCGCACCCGGTGGACGGCCGTCGCATTCCCGGATCCCGGTGGGGCATCGACAATCCCGACAGCGTGTACCGGGTGATCCCGATCTCCGGCGACGAGCGCTACGAGATCCACGGCCGGGTCGGCGAGCACCGGATGACCGAGAACTACTTCACGCTGTGGGACGCGCGCATGGGGACCGTCGCCGTCCTCAACGGCCGCACCATGCAGGTCGACTCCGACGGCAGCTACACCATCACCGTCGACTCCGAGCCGGCCAACGGCCGGCCCAACCACGTGCAGACCTCGCCGGAGGCCCACGAGTTCTACATCCGCGACGTGCTGCTGGACTGGGACCTCGACGACCCGAATCATATTGAGGTGCAACGCCTTGGCGGTCCGCCGGCCGCCCCGGCGCGCACACTCGACGAACAGGCCGAGGCCACCGCGGCGATGATGGATTACTTCGCCAACTTCACCGGCAAGCTGAGCCACGGCGTGTACAAGATGCCCGCCAACCATTTCAATCTCGCCTGGTCGGCCGACAAGGTCGGCGCGATGCGCAATCAGGTCTATGTGATGGGCCGGTTCGACCTCGCCCCGGACGAGGCCTTCGTCGTCGACCTGAATGACGGTGGCGCCGAATACTTCACGGTGCCGCTGAGCAACATCTGGGGCACGACACTGAATCTCGTCGACCGAACCGGCAGCCTCAACAAGGCGCAGTCGGTGGCCAACGAGGACGGTAGCTACACCTACGTGATCTCGCCCGTCGACCCCGGCGTGGCGAACTGGATCGACTCCGACGGCCTGCGGGAGGCCATCTTGACGTTGCGGATGGCGGAGTTCGGTGAGTCCGGCCCGCGCGAAGACCTCGGGGCGCGCGGCCGGGTGGTCAAGCTGGACCGGCTCGACGCCGAGGTGCCGCACCTGCCGCGGGTGAGCGAACAGCAGCGCGCGACCGACCTCGCACACCGGCGCAACGCCTACCTGCGCCGCCTGCCGGAAGGGACGATCTGACGTGTCACGCTGGCTGATCACGGGATGCTCCACGGGCTTCGGGCGCGAAATCGCGCGCGCCGCACTGCAAGCCGGCCACAGCGTCGTGGTGACCGCGCGGCGGGCCGAGGCGGTGGCCGACATCGCCGACGAATTCGGGGACCGGGCCGTGGCCGTCGCCCTCGACGTGACCGATGCCGCCCAGATCGCGGCGGCGGTGTCCGCGGCAGACGAGGCATTTGGCGGGGTCGACGTCCTGGTCAACAACGCCGGCCACGGCTACCTGTCCTCGGTGGAAGAGGGTGAGGACGCCGAGGTCCGAAAGCTGTTCGACGTCAACTACTTCGGGGCCGTCGACATGATCAAGGCGGTGCTGCCCGCCATGCGCGCCCGCGGGTCGGGACACATCATCAACATCTCCTCGATGACCGGCCTGGTGGCCAACCCGCCCAACGCCTACTACTCCTCGACCAAGTTCGCGCTCGAGGCTCTGACCGAGGCGCTGGCCGCCGAGGTGCGCCCGCTGGGCATCAAGGTGACCGCGATCGAGCCCGGCGCGTTTCGCACCGACTGGGCGACGCGGTCGATGAAGGAATCGGGCAGCCCGATCGCCGACTACGCCGACGTGGCGGCGCGCAAGGACCTGATCAAGCAGTTCGCCGATCACCTACCCGGCGACCCGCGCAAGGTCGCCGAAGCGGTGCTGATGGTGACCACGCTCGACGAGCCGCCGCTGCGGCTACTGCTGGGCCGTGACGTGCTGAAGGCCATGCGCGACAAGCTCGCCGCGCTCTCGGCGTCGATCGAAGAGTGGAAGGCCGTCACGAAGGACGTGAATTTCGCGGACTGATGGCGCCACTCAGTCCCGCACGATGAGGACCGTCTTACCGGCGCGGCCCCTGCCGTGGTCGCGGCTTTCGAACGCCTCACGGCCCTGGTCGAGCGCGAATGTCTGGGCGATCGCGACGTGCAACCGGTCGCCGTCGACCAGCGCGGCGAGTTCGTCGAGCTGGCCCCGGTTCGGTGTGACGATGAAAAAGGTTGCGGTGACACCGAATTGCTCGGCCCGGCCCTCTGGAGGCGGTGCGGACAGGGTGACCAGCCGGCCACCGCGGCGCAGCACGCCGAACGACCGCTCCAATGTCGGCCCGCCCACCGTGTCGATGACGACGTCGTAGCCGGCACCGGGTTCGTCGAACGCCTCGGTGCGCACGTCGATCACCCGCTGCGCGCCGCACCCGCGCAGCAGGTTGGCGGTGTCGCTGCGCACGGTCGCGGTCACCCGCGCGCCCAGCAGCGCGGCCAGCTGAACCGTCAGCAGGCCCACTCCCCCGGCACCGCCGTGCACCAGCACGCTCTCGCCGGGTTGCACGGCGGCGTGGTCGACCAGCGCCTGCAGGGCGGTCAGCCCGGCCAGCGGCAGCGCGGCGGCGACGGTGTGCGACACGGTCGACGGCTTGGTCGCCAGGTCGGCGGCGGGCACGGCGACGAAATCGGCCGCCGCGCCGTCACGGTCGAACCCGATCAACCCGTACACCTCGGCGCCCGGCGCGAAATCCGACACGTCGGCGGCGACCGCTTCGACCACGCCGGACACCTCGTGTGAGGGGATCACCGGGAGGCGGCTGGCGCCGTCGCGGGTCCAGGTCTCCTCCCACGTCAGCTCGTCGAAGGTGATCCCGGCCGCGTGTACCGCCACCAACACCTCACCCGCGGCCGGCACCGGTCGCGGGGCCCGTTCGAGCACCAGCTGCTCCGGGCCGCCCCGCCGGTGCGCGCGCAGCGCGGTCATCTCGGTCATGGCAGGCGCCAGTCGATCGCGTCGGCGCCCATGCCGGTCAGCAATTCGTTGGCGCGGCTGAACGGGCGCGAACCGAAGAACCCGCGCGACGCCGACAGCGGGGACGGATGCGGTGACTCGATGGCCACGCAATTGCCCTGGGCGAGAATGGGTTTGAGGGTCGACGCGTCGCGGCCCCACAGGATCGCCACCAGGGGCCGCGACCGCTCGGTCAGCGCCCGGATGGCGCATTCGGTCACCGCCTCCCAGCCCTTGCCGCGGTGCGACGCCGGATTGCTGGGCCGCACCGTGAGCACCCGGTTCAGCAGTAGCACGCCGCGCTGCGCCCAGGGCGTCAGGTCGCCACAGGAGGGCTGCGGATGGCCCAGGTCCGCGGTGTACTCCTGAAAGATGTTGGCCAGACTGCGTGGCAACGGCCGCACGTCGGGCGCCACCGAAAAGCTCAGCCCCACAGCGTGTCCGGGCGTCGGGTACGGGTCCTGCCCGACGATCAGCACCCTGACGTCGTCGAAGGGATAGGTGAAAGCGCGCAACACATTCGGTCCGGCCGGCAGGTACCTGCGCCCGGCCGCGATCTCGGCCCGCAGGAACTGCCCCATCCCGGCCACCTGGTCGGCCACCGGCGCCAGCGCACTCGCCCACCCCGGCTCGACCAGTTCCCCCAGCGGACGCGCGGTCATCATCGGCTCTCCGCGATCGCGTAAACGGTCACCGCGTCACCCTAATACGACTGCCAGCCGGCGTAGCCGTTCCACTCTCGATCGTCGACGAGCACCCGCGCCGGCCCGTCGAGAACCCGCCCGATGATCCGCCAACCGGCCGGCGCGGGGCCGGCGAAACACGCGACCAGGGCGTGGTCCTCGCCGCCGCCGAGCACCCAGTGCCACGGATCGGCGCCCACGGCGGCGGCGGCCGCGGCCAGCGCATCGCGGTCCGCGGCCAGCGCCGCCGTCGACAGATCCATGCCCACCCCCGACGCCTCGGCGACATGGCGCAGGTCGGCGATCAGGCCGTCGGAGATGTCGATCATCGCCTGCGCACCCGCGGCCGCCGCCACCGCGCCCTGGCCGTAGGGCGGCTCCGGCACCAGATGCCGGTGCCGCAGCTCGCCGAATTCCGTGATCTCCTTGCGCCACAGGGAAAGTCCGGCCGCCGAGCGGCCCAGGTCCCCGGCGACGGCAATCATCGCGCCGGGCTGCGCGCCGGATCGCCGCACCGGCGCGCGCCCGTCCGACTCGCCCAGCACCGTCACCGAGATGACCCACTGTGGGCAGTGCACCAGGTCACCGCCGGCGATGCCGGCGCCGACCCGCTGCGCCTCGTCCCACATCCCGTCGACCAGCGCGTCCACCTGCGCCGCCGGCGTATCACCGGGCGCGCCGAAGGCGACCACGAAGGCCGTCGGCCGCCCGCCCATGGCCTCGATGTCCGCGGCGTTCTGGGCGATCGCCTTGCGGCCGATGTCGTGCGGCGTCGACCAGTCCAGCCGGAAGTGCCGGTCCTGCACCAGCATGTCGGTCGACACCAGGGCGCGCCCATCACCGGCCGCCACCAGCGCGGCATCGTCTCCGGGCCCGAGCACGACCGCGGGGGGCTGCCGGCGGCCCCGCACCAGGCGATCGATCACGGCGAACTCACCGAGCTGTTGCAGCGACGGGGACTCGCCCGATTCGTCTGGCACGCCACCCACGATAGGGCTCCCGGCGCCGCGCGGACCGGCCCGAGAATAAATTGGCGTAAGGGTCAACGAAGGCGATAGTGGTGAGCAGAAATGGGAGGTGCGCGGCGGTGGCAACCGAACCGGAAGCCGATGGCGGACCACCGCGTGCGCTGATCATCGCCGCCATCGTGCTGGCCGTCGCGACGATCGGCGTGATCCTGGCCATCGCGGCGACCCGCCAGGCGCCCCCGCGCGCGGTCGCGGTGGCCGCGGTACCGGCGCCGCAGGCCGACGGGTCCGGCTGCCGCGCGTTGCTGGGTGCGCTGCCGCAGCGGCTCGGCGATTACCAGCGCGCGCCCCTCGAGCAGCCGGCGCCCGAGGGCGCCGCCGCCTGGCGCGCCGGCCCGGACAGCGACCCGGTGGTGCTGCGCTGCGGGCTGGACCGCCCGGCCGAGTTCGTGCTCGGCGCCCCCATCCAAGTCGTCGACCGGGTGCAGTGGTTCCAGGTGAGTTCCGAACAGCAGTCCGCCGGCGACGCGGGCAGATCGACCTGGTACGCGGTGGACCGCGGGGCCTACGTGGCGCTCACGCTGCCGACCGGGTCGGGCCCGACACCGATCCAGCAGATTTCCGAGGTGATCGACCGCAGCATGCCGGCGACGCCCATCGACCCCGGCCAGCCCGGTTAGTGCCAGTCAGCGCAGGCCGACGCCGCGGGCCAACGCCGTCTCGACCATCGTCGCCAGCAGCGTCGGATAATCCACGCCGCTGGCCGCCCACATCCTCGGGTACATCGAGATCGTGGTGAATCCCGGCATCGTGTTGATCTCGTTGAGCACCGGCCCGTCCTCGGTGAGGAAGAAGTCCACCCGGGCCAGCCCCTGACAATCGATGGCCTTGAACGCCCGGACCGCCAATTGCCGTATCACGTCGGCGATTTCGTCGTCCACCTTGGCGGGCACATCCAGTTCGGCCGCGTCATCGAGGTATTTGGTCGAGAAGTCGTAGAACGAATCCTCGCGGCCACGCACCCCGGCCACCCGGATCTCGCCCAGCGTGCTGGCTTCGACTGTGCCGCCGGGCATTTCGAGTACGCCGCACTCCAACTCCCGGCCGACGATCGCCGCCTCGACGATGACCTTGGGATCATGTTGGCGCGCGGCCGCGACGGCGGCGTCCAGCTGATCCCAGCTCGACACCCGGCTCACCCCGATCGAGGAGCCGCCCCGCGCGGGTTTGACGAAGACCGGCAGGCCCAGCCGCTCGCACTCCTCGGGGCGCAGCCTGGAACGCGACGGGCGCAGCACCGCGTAGTCACCGACCGGCAATCCCTCGGCGGCGAACAGCTTCTTGGTGAATTCCTTGTCCATGCCGGCCGCGCTGGCGATCACCGACCGGAAACTGCCCGAGGTGACCGCCGCATCGGGCACCGAACTGGCGCTACCCGCCGATCCCCGGCGCAGCGGCCAGTTGGTGTCCCTGGCGCCCGGCGCCACCGAGGTCTTAGCGTCGGTCGACGTGGTCTTTCCGGTGCTGCACGGCCCCTACGGCGAGGACGGCACGATCCAGGGCCTGCTGGAGCTCGCCGGTGTGCCCTACGTGGGGGCCGGTGTGCTGGCCAGCGCGGCCGGATCACCGTCGGTGAGCACCCACGACCCCTCCGGGGTGATGCCGATCGCGACCACGTCGAACCGATCCGGATCCAGGTTGCGCAGAATGCTGCCCGCCGAGACGCACGAGATGGCGTGCTCGTTGCTGCGCCCGCCGAAGACGACGGCGACGCGCACCCGCTCGCTGGCATTCACAATCTCAAGAGGCTACCGGGTGGCACCCGTCCCGGTCGGGTGGCGGCCCTTCGCCTGGCCTTTTCACTCGGGCTTGGTGCTGCGGCCCAGGAGCAGCGCGATCGCCTCGTCGACCGACAGGCCCTTGTGGCAGACCCGGTGCACGGCGTCGGTGAGGGGCATCTCGACGTCGTAACTGGCGGCCAGTGCCAGGACGGACTCGCAGGACGTCACGCCCTCGACGACGTGCCCGTCGCCGCCGTCGGGGGTGCCGCCCAGCACCGCCTGGATGTTCGCTCCCCGGCCGAGCCGCTCGCCCAGCGAACGGTTGCGGGAATGCGGTGAGCTGCAGGTGGCCACCAGATCGCCCACCCCGGCCAGCCCGGCCAGTGTGGCGCCCTTGGCACCCAGCGCGATCCCCAGCCGCATGATTTCGGCCAGGCCGCGGGTGATGATCGCCGCCGTGGTGTTCTCGCCGAGCCCGACACCGACCGCCATCCCGCACGCGAGCGCGATGACGTTCTTGCAGGCCCCGCCGACCTCGGTGCCGACCACATCGCTGTTGGTGTAGGGGCGGAAGTATCCGCTGTTCAGCATGCGCTGCAGGGCGACGGCCCGACCCGAGTCGCTGCACGCGACCACGGTGGCGGCGGGCTGGGATGCGGCGATCTCGCTGGCCAGGTTCGGCCCCGAGATCACCGCGACCTGAGCCGGGTCGACGCCGGTGACCGAGACGATCACCTGACTCATCCGCATCAGCGTGCCCAGTTCGATGCCCTTGGCCAGGCTCACCAGCGTCGCGCCCTGGCGAATCAGCGGCGCCCAGCGCTCGAGGTTGCTGCGCATGGTCTGCGCCGGCACGCCGAGCAGCACCGTGGACGCGTCGCGCAGGGCCTCGGCGGGGTCGGCGGTGGCGCGGATGCCCGGCGGCAGCAACGTGCCGGGCAGGTAGTCGGGGTTGTAGCGGGTGGTGTTGATCTGTTCGGCGATCTCGGGTCTGCGGGCCCACAGCGTGACCGCCGCTTCCGGCCCCCCCGCCTCGACCAGCACCTTGGCCAGCGCCGTGCCCCACGCCCCGGCACCCATGACCGCCACGGCACCCGACGATGTGCTGGTCATGTACCCCCCTGTCCGTGGTCGGTGTAGCTCACGCGGCACTTGCAGCCGCTACACCCTAGATCAGCGACGGACCGGGCGTCACGCCTGCCAGCATGTCCCGGCGGCGGGGCGTCGCTGGCAGGATGGCATCTCATGAGCGGCATACGAGCCGACGGTTCGGCCAACGGCGCGGGCGACGTCGCCCTGATCATCGCCGTCAAGAGGTTGGCCGCGGCCAAGACCCGGTTGGCCCCGGTCTTCTCGGCGCGCACCCGGGAAAGCGTGGTGCTCGCCATGCTGGCGGACACCCTGACCGCCGCCGGGCGCGTCCGAGCGCTGGGCTCGATCACCGTGATCACGCCCGACGACGCGGCGGCCGCCGCCGCCGCCGAGCTGGGCGCGGACGTGCTGGTTGATCCCACACCCGAGGGTCACCCCGATCCGCTGAACAACGCGATCGCCACCGCCGAACGCGCGGTGGGCGGCTCCTTCGCCAATGTGGTTGCGCTGCAAGGTGATTTACCCGCGTTGCAGACTCAGGAGCTGAACGAGGCGATCGCCGCCGCGCGCCAGCACCGGCGCAGCTTCGTCGCCGACCGGCTGGCCACCGGCACGGCGGCGCTGTTCGCGTTCGGAAGCCCGCTCGACCCGCGATTCGGCGCCGATTCCTCGGCGCGGCACCGCAGTTCGGGTGCGATCGAGCTGACCGGCGCCTGGCCGGGCCTGCGGTGTGACGTCGACACCCCCAGCGACCTCGCCGCCGCCCGTCGCCTCGGGGTGGGGGCAGCGACCGCCCGCGCCATCGCGACGCACTGATTCCGATCGCTGCGCGTATATCTGTCCGACGGGTGAACGTCGTCCCAACGGCGAATGGATGTCCCGGGAGCGCTAGCAGCACCCACGCGTGATGAGCAATGATCGCAGGGTGACTGAAATCGAAGCTGAGGCGCGACCCGACGAGAACTTGTGGCATTCGGGCGACTCGGCCGTGGCAGCACCACCGGCTGCGACCCAGGCCGCGCTGACCGATCTGCCGGACGACCGTTACCTCAACCGGGAACTGAGCTGGCTGGATTTCAACGCCCGCGTGCTGGCGCTGGCCGCCGACAACTCGTTGCCGTTGCTGGAACGCGCCAAGTTCCTGGCGATCTTCGCCTCCAACCTCGACGAGTTCTATATGGTGCGCGTCGCCGGCCTCAAACGCCGTGACGAGATGGGCTTGTCGGTCCGCTCGGCCGACGGTTTGACGCCGCGCAAGCAACTCGCCCTCATCGGAGAACAGACTCAGCGGATCGCGACCCGGCACGCGCGAGTGTTCCTGGATTCGGTGCGCCCGGCGCTTGCCGAGGAAGGCATCCACATCGTCACGTGGGCCGACCTCGATCAGGCCGAGCGCGACGAATTGTCGACTTATTTCACCGAACAGGTCTTCCCCGTCCTGACGCCGCTGGCCGTCGACCCGGCGCACCCGTTCCCGTTCGTCAGCGGGCTGAGCCTGAACCTGGCGGTGATGGTGCGTCAGCCCGAGGACGGCGGCCAGCACTTCGCCCGAGTCAAGGTGCCCAACAACGTCGATCGCTTCGTCGAATTGGCCGCCATCGACAATGCCGACGGCTCCGGACGGGCCATCGTCCGGTACCTGCCGACCGAAGAACTGATCGCGGCCTTCCTTCCTCTTCTGTTCCCGGGCATGGAAATCGTGGAGCATCACGCCTTCCGCATCACCCGCAACGCCGACATGGAAGTCGAGGAGGACCGCGACGAGGATCTGCTGCAGGCGCTGGAACGGGAATTGGCGCGCCGGCGGTTCGGGCCGCCGGTGCGGCTCGAGATCGCCGACGACATGACCGAGGGCATGCTGGAGCTGTTGTTGCGCGAACTCGACGTGCACCCCGGTGACGTCATCGAAGTGCCCGGGCTGCTGGATCTTTCGTCGCTGTGGCAGATCTACGGACTGGACCGGCCGGCGCTCAAGGACCCCGCGTTCGTCCCGGACACCCACCCCGCCTTCGCCGATCGCGAATCCCCCAAGAGCATCTTCGCGACGCTGCGCGAGGGCGACGTCCTGGTGCACCACCCCTACGACTCCTTCTCCACCAGCGTGCAGCGCTTCATTCAGCAGGCCGCCGCGGACCCCAATGTGCTGGCGATCAAACAAACGCTGTACCGCACCTCCGGTGACTCACCGATCGTGCGGGCGCTGATCGAAGCGGCCGAGGCCGGAAAGCAGGCCGTGGCGCTCGTCGAAATCAAGGCGCGCTTCGACGAACAGGCCAACATCCGTTGGGCGCGCGCACTCGAGCAGGCGGGCGTGCACGTGGTCTACGGCCTCGTCGGGCTCAAGACGCACTGCAAGACGTGCCTGGTGGTGCGCCGCGAAGGATCGGCGATCCGGCGGTACTGCCATATCGGAACCGGCAACTACAACAGCAAGACCGCCCGCCTCTATGAGGATGTCGGCCTGCTGACGGCGAGCCCGGATATCGGTGCGGACCTCACCGATTTGTTCAATTCGCTTACCGGCTATTCGCGTAAGGTCGGCTACCGCAACCTGCTGGTGGCGCCGCACGGAATTCGCACCGGCATCATCGAACGCGTCGAACGCGAGATCGCCGCGCACCGCGAACGAGGTGACGGGCGAATTCGTCTGAAGATGAACGCGTTGGTGGACGAGCAGGTGATCGATGCGCTCTACCGGGCATCGCAGGCCGGAGTGCGGGTCGAGGTCGTGGTGCGCGGCATCTGCGCGTTGCGCCCGGGCGCCGAGGGCTTCTCCGAAAACATCGTCGTGCGCTCCATTCTCGGCCGCTTCCTGGAGCATTCGCGGATCATCCATTTCCGCAACATCAACGAATTCTGGATCGGCAGCGCCGACATGATGCACCGCAACCTCGATCGGCGCGTGGAGGTGCTGGTGCAGGTGAAGGATCCCAAGCTCACCGGGCAGCTGGACGAATTGTTCGAATCCGCACTGGATCCGTCCACCCGGTGCTGGGAACTGGGACCCGACGGGCAGTGGACCCCGGCGCCACAAGAAGGCCATACCGTGCGCGACCACCAAGTATCGTTGATGGAGCGCCATCGCAGTCCCTAGCTCTGTGCGGTGATTTCCGAGTTGTTCTTTCGGGCCGCACCTCGTTGCGTGCGGCCCTGAGGTGAATTGATCTGCAGGAGTTGAGGTGCCGACCCATAACTCGTCCACCGATCGGCGCTCGGGAAGCCGAGTGGTCTATGCCGCCGGCGCGGTGCTGTGGCGACCCGGCGATGCCGACGCCGCCGACCACGACATCGAGATCGCCGTCATCCACCGGCCGCGGTATGACGACTGGTCACTGCCCAAGGGCAAGGTGGACCCCGGCGAGACGGCCCCGGTGGCCGCCGTGCGCGAGGTGCAGGAGGAGACGGGCCAGCACGCGATCCTCGGCCGGCGGCTGAACCTGGTCAGCTATCCGATCGAGGCGGGCGTCAAAAAGGTCTTCTATTGGGCCGCGCGCGCCACCGGCGGCGAGTTCGTGCCCGGCCACGAGGTGGACGGGTTGGTGTGGCTGCCCATCGCCGAGGCGATGCAGAAGCTCGACTATGCGCAGGATCGAAAAGTGTTGCGCCACTTCAACAAAAAGCCCGCGGACACCCATACCTTATTGGTGGTCCGGCATGGCACGGCCGGGCGCAAATCGCGCTTCTCCGGCGATGACGCCAAGCGGCCGCTGGACAAACGCGGACGCGCGCAGGCCGAGGCGCTGGTTCCGCAGCTGCTCGCCTTCGGGGCGTCGCAGGTGTATGCGGCCGACCGCGTGCGCTGCCACCAGACCGTGGAACCGCTTGCCGAAGAGTTGGGCGTGCCCGTACACAACGAGCCCACCCTCACCGAAGAGGCCTACGCCAAGAATGCGAAACGCGGCCGCCACCGAATGCTCGATATCGCCGAGCAGCACGGCACGGCGGTTGTCTGCACTCAGGGCAAGGTGATTCCGGACCTGATCGCGTGGTGGTGTGAGCGCGACGGCGTGCGGCCCGACAAATCGCGCAACCACAAGGGCAGCACCTGGGTGCTGTCACTGTCTGGCGGGAAGTTGGTGGCCGCCGACCACATCGGTGGCGCGCTGGCCGCCAACGTCCGGGCCTAGCGTGATGGCGGCGGCCCGCCGCAGCGTGATGGCGGCGGCCCGCCGCACCCGGCTTCGCCGCGCTTGCGACCGCCGCAGCGTGATGGCGGCGGCCCGCCGCTAAGCGCACGAATACCCTTCGGGGGCACCGCTGCCGCCCGAAGGGTACTCGTGTCTAGAACTTGACTCCGCTTACTTGCGACCGCGGCGCGCGGTCGTCTTCTTGGCCGCGGCCTTCTTGGCCGGAGCCTTGCTCGCCGCCTTCTTGGCCGGAGCCTTGCTCGCCGCCTTCTTGGCCGGAGCCTTGGTCGCGGCCTTCTTGGCCGGAGCCTTGGTCGCGGCCTTCTTGGCCGGGGCCTTGGTCGCGGCCTTCTTGGCCGGAGCCTTGGTTGCGGCCTTGCGGGCCGGAGCCTTCTTGGCCGCGGTCTTCTTGGCCGGAGCCTTCTTGGCCGCAGCCTTCTTGGCCGGAGCCTTCTTCGCGGCGGTCTTCTTGGCCGCGCCACCACCGGCTACCACACCGCGCTTGACGGCCGGGCCGTCCGACGGGAGGCGCTGTGCGCCAGACACAACCGCTTTGAATTGGGCACCGGGGCGGAACGCCGGGACGGACGTCGGCTTAACCTTCACCGTCTCACCGGTCCGCGGGTTGCGGGCAACCCGCGCTGCGCGGCGCCGCTGTTCGAAAACGCCGAACCCGGTGATGGTGACGCTGTCGCCCTTGTGTACCGCACGCACAATGGTGTCGACAACGTTCTCGACCGCGGCGGTCGCCTGTCGACGGTCCGTGTTCAATTTAGTTGTGAGCACATCAATGAGCTCTGCCTTGTTCATCAATCCCTCCGACACTAGTGGTCCTCGATTTGAACCGACTAGTGGACACGGTAAACCCTCACCCAGCAAATTTCCAAGAGCCACGCGCAATTTCACGGCAAGGCGTCCGCCGTTTTCGCAATCCGGTTGCCGCCCTTGACCGGTGGCGGCCGTAAAAATCGGCTCGGTTTAGTTAGCCGATCAAGCAGAAAATCGGCCGCGGCCGACCGTTCAGGAGGTGGGCACAGTGCGCGGTTTCCACTCCGGGTAAGCCTTCTCGAATGACTCGATATCGTCGAGTTTCCGCAGCGTAAGGGCTATATCGTCGAGCCCCTCGAGCAATCGCCAAGCGGTGTGGTCGTCAATCTTGAACGGCAGCACCGTCGTTCCCGCGGTGATATTTCGATCTTGAAGATTGACAGTGATTTCCAAGCCCGGGCTTCCCTCGATGAGCTTCCAGAGCAGCTCCACCCCGTCCTGGGAAACTTCGGCCGCCAGCAGCCCGGCCTTGCCGGCGTTGCCCCGGAAAATGTCACCGAATCGAGACGAGATGACCACCCGGAACCCGTAGTCCATCAGCGCCCACACCGCATGCTCGCGTGAGGACCCCGTCCCGAAATCGGGTCCGGCCACTAGCACTGACCCCCGGTCAAAGGGGCTGAGGTTTAGCACGAATGACGGATCCGACCGCCAGCTGGCGAACAAGCCGTCCTCGAAACCGGTTCGGGTGACGCGCTTCAAATACACCGCCGGAATGATCTGATCCGTGTCGACATTGGAGCGCCGCAGCGGCACACCGATACCGGTGTGGGTGTGAAAAGCTTCCATGCTCAATCCCTTCGCAGTCGGATACGTCAGCTCAAATCGGCTGGAGCGGACAATGTGCCGCGAACCGCCGTCGCGGCAGCAACGGCCGGCGACACCAAATGCGTGCGGCCGCCTTTACCCTGGCGCCCTTCGAAGTTGCGGTTGGACGTCGCCGCGCACCGCTCCCCCGGCGCAAGCTGGTCGGGATTCATCCCCAGGCACATCGAGCAGCCCGCTTGGCGCCATTCGGCGCCCGCGGCGGTGAAAACCTCGCCCAGCCCTTCGGCTTCGGCCTGGGCCCGCACCCGCATCGAGCCCGGCACGACGAGCATCCGCACCCCGGGCGCGACCTTGCGACCGCGCAGCACGTCGGCGACGACGCGCAAGTCTTCGATACGACCGTTGGTACAAGAGCCCACGAACACCGTGTCGACGGCGATGTCACGCATCGGCGTGCCGGGCCGAAGGTCCATGTATGCCAACGCTTTCTCGGCCGCCTGGCGCTGCCCGTCGTCGGTCATCAGCTCGGGATCCGGCACCGCATCGGCCAGCGGCACGCCCTGGCCGGGGTTCGTCCCCCACGTCACGAACGGGCTCAGCGACGCGGCGTCGAGGTAGACCTCGGTGTCGAATTCCGCGCCGGGGTCGGTGTGCAGCTGCTCCCAATAGCGCATCGCCGCATCCCATTGCGCACCTTGCGGCGCGTGCGGACGGTCACGCAGGAAATCGAATGTGGTGTTGTCCGGAGCCACCATTCCCGCCCGGGCACCGGCTTCGATGCTCATATTGCAGACGGTCATCCGGCCCTCCATCGACAGCGATTCGATGGCGCTGCCGCGATATTCGATGACGTGCCCCTGTCCACCGCCGGTACCGATCTTGGCGATCAGGGCCAGAATGATGTCCTTGGCCGTTACGCCGGCGGGCAGCTGCCCATCGACATTGACCGCCATCGTCTTGAACGGCCGCAGCGGCAACGTCTGGGTGGCCAGCACATGCTCGACCTCCGAGGTGCCAATTCCCATGGCCAGTGCGCCGAATGCGCCGTGGGTCGACGTGTGACTGTCCCCACAGACGATCGTCATTCCCGGCTGGGTGAGGCCCAGCTGCGGCCCGACCACATGCACGATGCCCTGCTCGACATTGCCCATGGGATATAGCCGCACACCGAATTCGGCACAATTTCGCCGCAATGTCTCGACCTGGGTGCGCGACACCGGGTCGGCAATCGGCTTGTCGATATCGATGGTCGGGACGTTGTGATCCTCGGTCGCCAGCGTCAAATCGGGACGGCGGACCGGCCGGCCGGCCAGGCGCAGGCCGTCGAAGGCCTGCGGGCTGGTGACTTCGTGCACCAGGTGCAGATCGATGTAGATCAAGTCGGGCTCGCTGGAACCACCGGACACCACAACGTGGTCTTCCCAGACTTTTTCGGCCAGAGTGCGCGGTTTGGTGGCGGCCGCCGCCGCCCCTTGATCGGTTCCCATATCGGACTCGCCTCAATTCGCCTCGAGTAGCGGCCTCGCCGATCATCCGGGCTGGGATCTCAGAATGCGAGACGCTAGTATCTTCTTATGAGACAGCATAGCGGTATCGGCGTCCTGGACAAAGCCGTGGGTCTGCTGCACACGGTCTCTCAATCACCCTGTGGGTTGGCCGAACTGTGTGAGCGCACCTCGTTGCCCCGCGCCACGGCATACCGGCTGGCGGCCGCCCTTGAAGTCCACCGCCTGCTGGCGCGCGACGACGAAGGACGCTGGCTGCTCGGCCCGGCCGTCACCGAACTCGCGGCCCATGTCAACGATCCGCTGCTGGCCGCCAGCAACGCGGTGCTGCCGCTGTTGCGCGAGACCACGGGCGAAAGCGTGCAGCTGTACCGCCGCGAGGGCACCGACCGGGTGTGCGTGGCCGCGCTGGAACCCGCTGCCGGCCTTCGCGATACGGTCCCGATCGGGGCGCGACTGCCGATGACGGCCGGGTCGGGGGCGAAAGTCCTACTGGCCCATAGCGACGCGGCCACCCAGAAAGCGGTGCTCGCGACGGCGAAATTCACCGAACGCACGCTGGCCGAAGTGCGCCGGCGCGGCTGGGCCCAGAGCGTGGCCGAGCGCGAGCCGGGGGTGGCGAGTGTGTCGGCGCCAGTGCGTGACAGCCGCGGTGCCGTCGTCGCGGCCATCTCGGTGTCGGGGCCCATCGACCGGATCGGCCGGCGCCCGGGGGCCCGCTGGGCGGCCGATCTGCTGTCCGCCGCCGAGGCGCTCACCCGTCGCCTCTGAGCCACCAGCGCACAGCGGATGGCGCCCGGCCTGACAGACTGACCGCCATGGGAACCAATCAGCGCGCGAGCATCGTCATGTCCGAAGACGAGATCGCCGATTTCGTCGTCAACAGCCGCACCGGCACCCTGGCCACCATCGGCGCCGACGGCCAGCCCCACCTGACCGCCATGTGGTACGCCGTCGTCGACGGCGAGATCTGGCTGGAGACCAAGGTCAAGTCGCAAAAGGCCGTCAACCTCAAGCGCGACCCGCGGGTGAGCTTTCTGATCGAGGACGGCCACACCTACGACACACTGCGCGGGGTGTCCTTCGAGGGCGTCGCCGAAATCGTCGACGATCCCGACGTCTCACACCGTGTGGGCGTCAGCGTCTGGGAGCGCTACACCGGTCCCTACACCGACGACATGAAGCCGTTCGTGGAGCAGATGATGAACAAGCGGGTCTGCGTTCGCATCGTGGCCCGGCGGGCACGCTCGTGGGATCACCGCAAACTCGGATTGCCGGCCATGCCGGTAGGTGGATCGACAGCACCGGCGGTCTTGGGGACCGACCAGTAGCTGCGATATTTGTAGCCCCGATGGGATTCGAACCCACGCTACCGCCGTGAGAGGGCGGCGTCCTAGGCCGCTAGACGACGGGGCCAGAAACGATCCGAGCAGTCAGCATAGCTCACGCCGCTAAGCCCACCTAATCGCTTGAGGCGGAGTGAGTTTTGCTGGGGTACCAGGACTCGAACCTAGAATGGCTGAACCAGAATCAGCTGTGTTGCCAATTACACCATACCCCATTGGCCGCCTAAAACCGCTGGTCAGCGTCGATTGCGGACGTTCATGAGCTCTGTGTAGTCCGCCGCCGCCAGCCGTCGTCGGCTTTCGTAAACCGCAGTGCAGACTACCAAAGTCTGGCCGGGCACTGCGCACGCGCGGTCGTCCTCGCTCAGCCGGGGTCCCGCCCGGCCGTCTCACGCGCCGCCCGCAGCCGCGCCAGGCTGCGGTCGCGGCCAAGCAGCTCCAGTGACTCGAACAACGGCGGGCTGATCGTCGTCCCGGTGGCCCCCACCCGGATCGGACCAAACGCCTTGCGCGGTTTGAGCCCCAGTCCGTCGATGAGGGCTGCCTTGAGCGCGGCTTCGAGCTCCGGCGCCGTCCAGTCCGCCACGCCGTCCAGGGCGGCCAGCGCCGCGTCCAGCACCGCGGCGCCGTCGGGTCCGAGTTCTTTGGCGGCCGCCTTGGGGTCGATCGCGTACTCGTCGTCGTTCAGGAACCTCAGCAGGTCCCAGGCGTCGCCGAGCACCACGATCCGGGTCTGCACCAACTCGGCGGCGGTGGCGAAGGCGGCGTCGTCCAGTCCGAGGCGATGACCGTGAGTGTCGAGATAGGCGCGCAGCCTGGCGGTGAAGTCGTCGACCGTGAGCAGCCGAATGTGCTCGGCGTTGAGCGCGTCGGCCTTCTTCTGGTCGAAGCGGGCGGGATTGGAGTTGACGTTGACCACATCGAAGGCGGCGACCATCTCCTCGAGGCTGAACACGTCGTGGTCGTCGGCGATGGCCCAGCCGAGCAAGGCGAGATAGTTGAGCAGGCCTTCGGGGATGAAGCCCCGGTCGCGGTGGGCGAACAGGTTGGACTGCGGGTCGCGCTTGGAGAGTTTTTTCGTTCCCTCCCCCAATACCGTTGGCAGGTGGGCGAACTGCGGTGTGCGCTCGGCCACACCGATCCGGATCAGCGCCTGATACAGCGCCAGCTGCCGCGGGGTCGACGGCAGCAGATCCTCACCGCGCAGCACGTGGGTGATCTTCATCAGCGCGTCGTCGACCGGGTTCACCAAGGTGTACAACGGTTCTCCGTTGGCGCGGGTCAACGCGAAGTCGGGCAGGGTGCCGGCCGCAAAGGTGGTGGTCCCGCGCACCAGGTCGTCCCAGCTGAAATCCTGATCGGGCATCCGCAACCGGACCACCGGCTTGCGGCCCTCCGCCAGGAACGCGGCGCGCTGGGAATCGGTCAGCTGGCGGTCGAAATTGTCGTAGCCCAGCTTGGGATTACGGCCCGCGGCGACATGGCGCGCCTCGACCTCCTCCGGCGTGGAAAAGGCGTAGTAGGCTTCGCCCGTTTCGAGCAACTTGGCCACCACATCGTGATAGATCTCACGGCGCAGCGATTGTCGGTAAGGGCCGTAGGGTCCGCCCACCTCGGGCCCCTCGTCCCAATCCAGGCCCAGCCAGCGCAGCGCGTCGAGCAGCGCCAGATAGCTTTCCTCGCTGTCGCGCTGCGCGTCGGTGTCCTCGATGCGAAAGACGAAGGTGCCCCCGGTGTGTCGGGCGTAGGCCCAGTTGAACAGCGCCGTGCGGACCATGCCGACGTGCGGGGTGCCGGTGGGCGAGGGACAGAATCGGACCCGGACCGGATGCGCTTGTGCGGGTGCAGTCACGATTTTCCTTTGCGGACCACGGGATTGGTGAGGGTGCCGATACCCTCGATGGTGATCGAGACGGTGTCGCCGTCCTCGATGGGGCCGACACCGGCCGGCGTCCCGGTGAGGATGATGTCCCCGGGCAGCAGGGTCATCACGGCCGAGATCCACTCGACGATGGAGCCGATGTCGTGGATCAGCAGCGAGGTACGGCTGTGCTGCTTGACCTCGCCGTTGACCTCGGTACGCAATTCCAGATCGCCCGGGTCGAGCGGTTTGAGGTCGGTGACGATCCAGGGGCCGACCGGGCAGAAGGTGTCATGCCCCTTGGCCCGGGTCCACTGGCCGTCGGATTTTTGTTGATCGCGCGCCGACACGTCGTTGCCGATGGTGTAGCCGAGGATGTTCTCCGCGGCCTGGGCGGCCGAGACGTCCTTGCAGGGTCGGCCGATCACCACCGCCAGCTCGCCCTCGAAGTGCACCGGTGAAGCGTTGGCGGGCAACCGAATCGGCACGTTGGGCCCGATGATCGCGGTGTTGGGCTTGAGGAAGATCACCGGGTCCACCGGGGCGGGGCCGGTCATCTCCTTCATCTCGGCGATGTGATCGGTGTAGTTCTTTCCGATGCACACCACCTTGCTGGCCAGTATCGGGGCGAGCAGCCGCACGTCGGCCAGCGGCCATGACCGGCCGGTGAAGTTGGGCGTGCCGAATGGATGTTCGGCGATCTCCCGCGCGATCATCTCGGCGGGGTCGTTGAGATCGCCTTCGATACTGACGAAGGCGACACCGTCCGGGCTGGCGATTCGACCAAGGCGCATTCGGTTGAGCCTAGTGAGGGTCGCGAGCGCGGCGAAGCCGGGCGTGGCGGGCCCGCACCATCCGGCCCAGTGAGGGTCGCGAGCGCGGCGAAGCCGGGCGTGGCGGGCCGTCACGATCGAGCCCAATCTGGCGACGATGCGGGCCGGGACGGCCCGAGGAGGAGCGTCACCATCGGGCCCGCAACTTGGCCACCAATGGCGAGCAACGGCACAAGTCCTACCCCTAAAATTCCCGCCGGTATGCAAGCATGGGGAATGCAGACCGAGCCCGCCGCGACGCCCGAAATCGGCACGGCCGCGCGCTGGTCGATCATGATCGTTTCGCTGCTGGCGACGGCGAGTTCGTTCCTCTTCATCAACGGCGTCGCGTTCCTCATCCCGTCGCTGCAAGGCGCGCGCGGGATCCGGCTCGACGAGGCGGGCCTGCTGGCCTCGATGCCCAGCTGGGGCATGGTGGTCACGCTGGTGCTCTGGGGGTACGTGCTGGACCGGGTCGGCGAACGGGTGGTGATGGCCACCGGCTCGGCCCTTACCGCGATAGCGGCCTACGCCGCCGCGTCGGCGCATTCGATGGTGCTGATCGCCGTCTATCTGTTTCTCGGCGGCATGGCCGCGGCCAGCTGCAACACGGCCGGCGGGCGGCTGGTGTCCGCGTGGTTCCCGCCACATCAGCGCGGGCTGGCCATGGGCATCCGCCAGACCGCCCAACCCCTGGGAATCGCCTTGGGCGCGATGATAATTCCCGAGCTCGCCGAACACGGGCCGCAGGCCGGCCTGCGGTTCACCGCGCTGGCGTGTGCGCTCGGGGCGATCGTGAGCGTGGTCGGCATCGTCGACCCGCCGCGCAAGCCCCGCGCCAGCGCGAGCGATCAGGAACTGGCCAGCCCATACCGAGGATCGTTGACGCTGTGGCGAATTCACGCGGTGGCCGGGCTGATGATGATGCCGCAGACGGTCACCGTGACGTTCATGCTGGTGTGGCTGATCCGAAATCTGCACTGGTCGGTCGCGGCCGCCGGCGCGTTGGTCACCCTGTCGCAGCTGCTCGGCGCGGCCGGCCGGGTGGCCGTGGGCCGCTGGTCGGATCGGCTGGGCTCGCGCATGCGGCCGGTGCGCTACATCGCGGCCGCCGCCGTGCTGACCCTGCTGCTGCTGGCGTGGGCCGATTACATGAACACCCGGTGGCAGTCGGTGCTGATGGTCGCCATCTCGGTGATCGCGGTGCTCGACAACGGGCTGGAAGCCACCGCCATCACCGAATTCGCCGGGCCGTACTGGAGCGGTCGGGCCCTGGGCATCCAGAACACCACCCAGCGGATGATGGCGGCCGCCGGTCCCCCGCTGTTCGGTGCCTTGATCTCGGCCGCGAAGTATCCGCCGGCATGGGTGCTGTGCGCGCTGTTCCCCCTGGCGGCAATGCCTTTGGTGCCCACGCGATTGCTGCCGCCCGGGTTGGAGACTAGAGCCCGGCGGCAATCCGTTCGCCGACTTCGGTGGTGGCGCGCCGTTCGTTCCCACGCGTTGCCAGATATTGCTCGACGGCCCGGTCCACCCGCTTAGCCGCGGCGTCCTCGCCGAGGTGGGCCAGCAGCAGCGCCACCGACATGATGGCGGCGGTCGGATCGGCGATGCCCTGGCCGGCGATGTCCGGCGCGCTGCCATGGACGGGCTCGAACATCGACGGGTTGGTTCGGGTGCCGTCGATATTTCCACTGGCGGCCAAGCCAATTCCGCCGCACACCGCTGCCGACAGGTCGGTGATGATGTCGCCGAACAGGTTGTCGGTGACGATCACGTCGAAGCGACCGGGGTCGGTGACCATGAAGATGGTCGCGGCGTCGATGTGTTGGTAGGCCACTTCGACGTCGGGATAGTCCTGGCCCACCTCGGCCACGATGCGCGACCACAGCTTGCCGGCGAAGGTCAGCACGTTGGTTTTGTGCACCAGCGTCAAATGCTTTCGGCGCCGCTGCGCCCGTTCGAACGCATCGGCCACCACGCGGCGCACACCGAATGCCGTGTTCTGGCTTACCTCGGTGGCGACTTCGTTGGGCGTTCCGACGCGGATGGCGCCGCCGGTGCCGGTGTAGGGCCCTTCGGTTCCCTCGCGCACCACCACGAAGTCGATCTCGGGGTTGCCGGCCAACGGGCTGTTCACGCCCGGATAGAGCCGGCCCGGGCGCAGGTTGATGTGATGGTCGAGCTCGAAACGCAGGCGCAGCAACAAGCCTCGCTCCAGCACGCCGCTGGGCACCGATGGGTCACCGATGGCCCCGAGCAGGATGGCGTCATGCCCGCGCAGCTCGTCGACGACGGAGTCCGGCAGTAGCTCGCCGGTGGCGTGGTATCGGCGCGCGCCCAGGTCGTAGCTCGTCTTGTCCACCCCGGGCAGCACCGCGTCGAGGACCTTGACGGCCTCGCCCACTACCTCCGGGCCGATGCCGTCACCTTCGATGATGGCAAGCTTCATCGGCGCCGCTCCTCATCGCTAAACTCTGCATCGTCGCTGGCGCGCTTCACGAAAGATCAACCACCTCAAGCTTGTTGGCGCCCACGGCCGCGCCGATTTCGGCCCGCACGTCGCCCGGCACGTCACGGTCCAGACGCAGCAGGATCGTCGCACTCGGGCCCTCGGCGTCCTCGGAGAGTTGCGCGGCCTCGATGTTCACCCCGGCCGAACCGAGCAGGGTGCCGATCTTGCCCAGCGCGCCGGGCTGGTCGACATAGTTGATCACCAGGTTGATACCGCGGGCACGCAGATCGAAGTTGCGGCCGTTGATCTGCACGATCTTCTCCACCAGCTGCGGGCCCGACAGGGTGCCCGCAACGTTAACGGCGGTGCCGTCGGGCGCGACCGCGCGCACGTCGACCACGCTGCGGTGGTTCGGGCTCTCCGAGGCCGTGCCGATCTCGGCGGTGATGCCGCGTTCTTCGGCCAGCGCCGGTGCGTTGACGAACGTCACCGGCCCCTCGACGACGGCCGAGAACAACCCGCGTAGGGCCGAAAGCTTAAGCACCTCAACGTCTTCGGAGGCGAGCTCGCCGCGCACCTGCACCGACAAGGAGACCGGCGGGCCGTCGGAAAGCGTGGCGGCCAGCAACCCGAGCTTGCGCACCAGGTCCAGCCAGGGCGCCACCTCCTCATTGACCACCCCGCCGCCGACGTTGACCGCGTCGGGGACGAATTCCCCGGCCAGAGCGAGCTTCACGCTCGCCGCGACGTCGGTGCCGGCCCGGTCCTGCGCCTCTTCGGTCGATGCCCCCAGATGCGGCGTGACCACCACCTGCGGCAGCTCGAACAGCGGGCTGTCGGTGCAGGGTTCCTTGGAGAAGACGTCGATGCCGGCCGCGCGGACGTGGCCGCTGCGCACCGCGTCGGCCAGCGCCGCCTCGTCGACCAGACCACCGCGAGCCGCGTTGACGATGATGACGCCCGGCTTGGTCTTGGCCAGCGCGTCCTTGTCGATCAGGCCCGCGGTCTCGGGTGTCTTCGGCAGGTGCACCGAGATGAAGTCGGCGCGGCCCAGCAGCTCGTCCAGCGTCAACAGTTCGATGCCCAGCTGCGCGGCCCGGGCCGGCGACACGTAGGGGTCGTAGGCGATCAGGTGAGTCCCGAAGGCGCTGAGCCGCTGGGCGACCAACTGCCCGATCCGGCCCAGGCCCACCACGCCGACCGTCTTGCCGAAGATCTCGGTGCCCGAGAACGACGACCGCTTCCAGGCGTGCTCGCGCAGTGAGGCGTCGGCGGCCGGCACCTGGCGGGCCGCCGACAGCAACAGCGCCAGCGCGTGCTCGGCGGCGCTGTGGATGTTCGACGTCGGCGCGTTCACCACCAGCACACCGCGCTCGGTGGCGGCGTCGACGTCGACGTTGTCCAGACCCACCCCGGCGCGGGCGACGATCTTCAGCTTGGGCGCCGCCGCCAGCACCTCGGCGTCGACCGTGGTGGCCGAACGCACCAGGAGCGCATCGGCCTCCGGCACGGCCGCCAGCAGCTTCTCCCGGTCGGGGCCGTCTACCCAGCGCACCTCGACCTGGTCACCGAGGGCGGCGACGGTTGATTCGGCGAGTTTGTCGGCAATGAGTACAACAGGCAGATTCACCCGGCCAGCCTATCGGCTGTAATTGACGCGTGGACGTCACCATCGTCGGCAGCGGACCCAATGGGCTGACCGCTGCCGTAATCTGCGCCCGGGCCGGTCTGAAAGTGCAGGTCGTCGAAGCTCAGCCGACGTTTGGCGGGGGCGCGCGCACCGCACCCGACCCAGATTCTGCGGGAGTCTTGCACGACATCTGCTCGGCGGTGCACCCCCTGGCGTTGGCGTCGCCGTTCTTCGCCGAATTCGATTTGCGCGCGCGCGGCGTGCGTCTGACGGTGCCGGACATCTCCTACGCCAACCCGCTGCCCGGGCGTCCGGCGGCCATCGCCTACCGCGACCTGGACCGCACCTGCGCCGAGCTCGAGCACGGTGCGTCCTTCAGGCGCCTGCTGGGTCCGCTGGTCGAGCGTTCCGACGACGTGGTGGCCCTGCTGCTGGGCGACAAACGGTCCATCCCAAACTCGCTGCCCTCGGCGCTGCGGCTGGGCCTGCGGATGCTGGCCCAGGGGACCCCGGCGTGGGGGACGTTGGCCGGCGAGGACGCCCGCGCACTGTTCACCGGCGTTGCCGCCCATATCATTTCGCGGATGCCGTCGCTGACCGCGGCCGGCGCCGGGATGATGCTGGCCACCCTGGCGCATTCGGTCGGCTGGCCGATCCCGGTGGGCGGCAGTCAGGCGATCACCGACGCCCTGATCGCCGACCTGCGCGCACACGGTGGCGAGCTGACGGCGGGCACGGAGGTCACCGAACCGCCTGACGGGGTCGTGGCCTTCGACACCGCGCCGACCGCGCTGCTGCGGATCTACGGTGACGCCCTGCCCGCCCGCTACGCGAAAGCGTTGCGGCGCTACACGTTTGGCCCCGGCGTCGCGAAGGTGGATTTCGTGCTGAGCGACGAGATCCCGTGGTCGGACGAGCGGCTGCGGCAGGCCCCGACGCTGCACCTCGGCGGCAGCCGAGCCCAGATGGCGCGCGCCGAGGCCGACATCGCCGCCGGCCGGCACGCGCAGTGGCCCATGGTGCTGGCGGCGTCGCCGCACGTCGCCGACCCCGGCCGCATCGACGCCGCCGGCCGCCGCCCGTTTTGGACTTATGCCCACGTGCCGTCGGGGTCCACCGTCGACGCGATCGAAGCGGTGACCGCGGTGGTCGAGCGCTTCGCCCCCGGCTTCCGTGACGTGGTGGTGGCCGCGCGCGCGGTGCCGGCCGCGCGGTTGTGCGAGCACAACGCGAACTACGTCGGCGGCGACATCGGGGTGGGCGGCAACTCGGCCTGGCGGGCGATCGCCGGGCCGACGCCGCGGTTAAACCCGTGGCGCACACCGGTTCCCAAGGTCTATCTGTGTTCCGCGGCCACTCCGCCCGGCGGCGGTGTGCACGGCATGGCCGGCTACTACGCGGCGCGCACGTTGTTGCACCGGGAATTCGGGATCGACACGATGCCGGATCTGCGGCCTACGATGACGCCGTGACGAAACTCGCGATCATCTACTACTCGGCCACCGGCCATGGCACCACGATGGCGCAGCGCGTTGCCGCCGCGGCCGAGAAGGCGGGGGCCGAGGTCCGCCTGAGACACATCGCCGAAACGCAGGATCCCGAATCCTTCGCCCACAACCCGGCCTGGACGGCCAATTACGAGGCCACCAAAGACCTTCCGGCCGCCACTGGCGACGACATCGTCTGGGCCGACGCGGTGATCTTCGGTTCACCGACCCGCTTCGGCTCTCCGGCAGCGCAATTGCGCGCGTTCCTCGACTCGCTGGGCGGGCTGTGGGCGCAGGGCAAACTCGCCGACAAGGTGTACGCGGGCTTCACGTCATCGAACACCGTGCACGGCGGTCAGGAATCCACCCTGCTCTCGCTGTACATCACGCTGATGCATTTCGGCGGCATCATCGTGCCCCCGGGCTACACCGACCCGTCGAAGTTCGTCGACGGCAATCCCTACGGGGCGAGCCTGGTCACCACCCACGACAACATCGAGGACATCGGTGAGGTCACCGACACGGCCCTCGAGCATCTGGCCATTCGGGTGGTGACGATCGCCGACCGGCTCCGCGACACTTAAACCACGCACACGACACGCCGTAAACGGTCGCCGTAGTTTAAGTTTCGCGGGCGGCGGTCCCAGGTAGCGCGAAAGCGCTAGGCGGTCTCGGTGATCGGCCGGTCGACCCAGCTCATCAGGTCGCGCAGCTTCTTGCCGGTGACCTCGATGGGGTGCTCGGCATTCTCCTTGCGCAACTGCTCGAGCTGCTTGTTGCCACCCTCGACGTTGGCGACCAACTTCTTGGTGAACTCGCCGCTTTGGATGTCGCGCAGGATCTCGCGCATCCGCTCCTTGGTGCCGGCGTCGATCACGCGCGGACCGGACAGGTAGCCGCCGAACTCCGCGGTGTCGGACACCGAGTAGTTCATCCGCGCGATGCCGCCCTCGTACATCAGGTCGACGATCAGCTTGAGCTCGTGCAGCACCTCGAAGTAGGCCATCTCCGGCGGGTAGCCCGCCTCGACCATCACGTCGAAACCGGTCTTCACCAATTCCTCTGTGCCACCGCACAACACGGCCTGCTCACCGAACAGGTCCGTCTCGGTCTCGTCCTTGAAGGTGGTCTTGATGACGCCGGCGCGGGTGCCGCCGATGGCCTTGGCATAGGACAGGGCCAGCGCCTCGCCGTCGCCGTTCGGGTCCTGGTCGACGGCGATCAGCGCGGGCACACCCTTGCCGTCGACGAACTGGCGGCGCACCAGGTGCCCCGGGCCCTTCGGTGCCACCATGGCGATGGTGACGTTGGCCGGCGGCTTGATCAGGTCGAAGTGGATGTTGAGGCCGTGGCCGAAGAACAACGCGTCCCCATCCTTGAGGTTGGGTTCGATGTCGTTCTTGAAGATGTCGGCCTGCGCGGTGTCGGGCGCCAGCAGCATGATCACGTCGGCCCACTTGGCGACCTCGGCGGGGGTGTCCACGTCCAGGCCCTGCTCTTCGACCTTGGCCCGCGACTTCGACCCCTCCTTCAGGCCCACCTTCACCTGCACGCCGGAGTCGCGCAGGCTCAGCGAGTGCGCGTGTCCTTGGCTGCCGTATCCGATGACACCGACCTTGCGACCCTGGATGATCGTCAGGTCCGCATCGTCGTCGTAGAACATTTCTAGTGCCACTGTTGAATATCTCCTTGTCTGTTACTTGGCCGTGCCGATTCCGCGTGGACCGCGAGACAGCGCCACCACTCCCGATTGGACGATTTCACGGATCCCGAAAGGTTCCAGGATCCGCAGCAGCGCCTCGATCTTGCCGCGGTCGCCCGTCGCCTCGATCGTCAACGCCTCGGTGGAAACGTCGATCACCTTGGCGCGGAACAGGTTCACCGCCTCGATGACCTGACTGCGGGTGCCCGCGTCGGCGCGGACCTTGATCAACGCCAATTCCCGCGACACCGAGTTGTCGTCATCGAGCTCGACGATCTTGATGACGTTGATCAGCTTGTTGAGCTGCTTGGTGATCTGCTCGAGCGGGGTCTCCTCGGCGGAGACCACGATCGTCATCCGCGACATGTCCTTTTGCTCGGTGGCACCGACCGCCAGCGATTCGATGTTGAAGCCGCGCCGACTGAACAGCGCCGCCACGCGGGCGAGCACACCGGGTTTGTCCTCGACCAGCACCGAGAGGGTATGCGTTTGCATCAGGCGTGCCCTTCGCTCTCGTCGTCGAACAGCGGACGGATGCCGCGGGCCGCCTGGATCTCGTCGTTGCTGGTACCGGCGGCCACCATCGGCCACACCTGCGCGTCGGCGCCGACGATGAAGTCGATCACCACCGGGCGGTCGTTGATCGCACGCGCCTGGTTAATCACGTCTTCCACGTCTTCCTCACGCTCGCAACGCAATCCGACGCAACCCAGCGCCTCGGCCAGCTTCACGAAGTCCGGGATCCGATGCGAATGCGTCGCCAGATCGGTCTGCGAGTAGCGCTCCTCGTAGAACAGCGTCTGCCACTGGCGCACCATGCCCAGGTTGCCGTTGTTGATCAGCGCCACCTTGATCGGCACGCCTTCGATCGCGCAGGTGGCCAGCTCCTGGTTGGTCATCTGGAAACAGCCGTCGCCGTCGATGGCCCACACCTCGGCCTCGGGGCGCGCCATCTTGGCTCCCATGGCCGCCGGGATGGCGAAACCCATGGTGCCCAACCCGCCCGAGTTCAGCCAGGTGCGCGGCTTCTCGTAGGAGATGAACTGGGCCGCCCACATCTGGTGCTGGCCCACACCGGCGACGTACAGGGCGTCGGGACCGGCGATCTGGCCGAGCTTTTCGATGACGTATTCCGGGCCGAGGCTGCCGTCACTCTGCGGCCCGTAGCTCAGCGGATAGGTGGACTGGACCTCGTTGAGGTAGGCCCACCACTCGGTCATGTCGAGCTTGCCGGGGATCCCGTCGTGGCGCAGCAACTCGAGCAGCTCGATGATGACGGCCTTGACGTCGCCCACGATCGGCACGTCGGCGTGGCGGTTCTTGCCGATCTCGGCGGGGTCGATGTCGGCGTGAATGACCTTGGCTTCCGGGGCGAAGGTGTCCAGCTTCCCGGTCACCCGGTCATCAAAGCGGGTCCCCAGCGCGATCAGCAGGTCGCTGCGCTGCAGGGCGGCCACCGCGGCGACGGTGCCGTGCATGCCGGGCATGCCCATGTGCTGCTTGTGGCTGTCGGGGAACGCGCCGCGCGCCATCAGCGTGGTCACCACGGGGATGCCGGTCAGCTCGGCCAGCTCGCGCAGCTGCTCGGTCGCGTCACCGCGGATGACCCCGCCGCCGACGTAGAGCACCGGCTTGCGGGAGGCCGCGATCAGTTTGGCGGCCTCCCGGATCTGCCGGCTGTGCGGTTTGGTGTTCGGCTTGTAGCCGGGCAAGTCCAGGCGGGGCGGCCAGCTGAACGTGCACTGGCCCTGCAGCACGTCCTTGGGGATGTCGACCAGCACCGCTCCGGGACGCCCCGAGGAGGCGATGTGGAACGCCTCGGCCAGCACCTGCGGGATCTCGTTACCCGAGCGGACCAGGAAGTTGTGCTTGGTGATCGGCATCGTGATGCCCGAGATGTCGGCTTCCTGGAAGGCGTCGGTGCCGATCAGCGAGCGTCCGACCTGGCCGGTCACGGCCACCACGGGAATCGAGTCCATCTGGGCGTCGGCCAGCGGGGTCACCAGGTTGGTCGCGCCGGGGCCCGAGGTCGCCATGCAGACACCGACCTTGCCGGTGGCGTGGGCGTAGCCGCTGGCGGCGTGGCCGGCGCCCTGCTCGTGACGGACCAGCACGTGGCGCAGCTTCTGCGAGTCGAACAGCGGGTCATAGACGGGCAGCACCGCGCCGCCGGGAATGCCGAAGATGACCTCTACGCCGAGTTCCTCCAGCGAACGAATCACCGATTGGGCGCCGGTAAGTTGTTCGGGCCCAATGCGTTTCGGCTTACCGGCCGCAGACTTCGCGGCGGGCTTGGCCGCGTCCGTGGCGATGTCGGCAGCGTCCGGTGTCGCGGCGGGGTGCTGCCTGATGGGAGCGCTCACTGTCGTTTTCGTCCTTATTCATTTCCGGGAATCTCGCTGGGGCAACAAAAAACCCCCGACAGCTCATCTGCTGCACGAGGGTTGCGCGTTGGTGCTGGATTGCTTCACATGCTCAAACGCAAGTCAGCCGCCAACGCGCCGACTAATTACTACGAGCATCCCGGGCTTTCCGGCGGTATCCATAGCGTCCGACGGTAGCCTTCGCACAGCTCAGCAGTCAAATCCGTGCCCGCTCACCAGGCGGGTTGACCGCCGTTACGCCGGGTGAGTGCGGCCGGAACCGGTCCCGCGCGCGGGGTGAAATGATGGTGGGGTGGCTAGCGGCTCGTCTCCCCAAACCCCGTCCCAGGCGCCCGTCGTGATCAAGGTGTCGCCGATCGCGCATCTGGCCGTCGGGTTCTTGACGCTGGGGTTGCTGATACCGGTGATGCTCTGGGCGCCGTCGTTGCCGCTGCTGATCCTGCCGATACTGCTGTCGGCGTTGATCATCCGGCTACGCACCGTCGCCGACGACCGGGGCGTGACCGTCCGGACGCTGCTGGGCAGCCGGCAGGTGCCCTGGGAGGAGATCGACGGGCTGCGTTTCCACCGCGGTTCGTGGGGTCGCGCGCGCCTCAAGAGCGGCGAAGAGCTGCGGTTGCCCGCGGTCACGTTCTCCACGCTGCCGCAGCTGACGCAGGCCAGCGCCGGGCGGGTCCCCAACCCCTACCAGTGACAGTGGCTGGTCAGCCGATCGGATTCACGCCGTTGAGCGCCACCCACACCCCGACACCGGCGGCGATGCCGGCCAGCAGCGCGACAAAGGAGCCGATGAAGGGCCGATGCGCCCAACCGCGGCGCGCGTCCAGGCCATACCGGCCGGGTCCGCACAGCACGACCGCGACGGCCAGCACGATCAGGGTGATCTGGTATTCGTGGCCCTCGGGCAGGAAGAACGAGAAGTTGCGGGTATGCGGCCGCACCGAGACGCTGGCCAGCAGGCCGTTGATCAAGAACGCCAACGCGCCCGCCGCGGCGACCGGCGTGAACAAGCCCAGTACCAGCAGCACACCCGCCACGACCTCACCGCCGGCGCTCACGTAGGCGAGGATGTCCGCGTGCTGGTAGCCGACATCGGACAGTGAGTTCTTGAAGCCCGTCACGCCCGAGCCACCCCACCAGCCGAACAGCTTCTGCAGCCCGTGGGCGCCGAGCACCACGCCCAGCCCGACGCGCAGCAGCAGCAAACCGAGGTGCTGCGTTCCGCGCCGGCCGACATCGTGCAGCCGGTCGTGGTGTTCGTCGTCGGCGAGGTCGGCCTCGGGAGCCGCGTTCCGGGCCGCCGAATGCGGCTGCACGTAGGGCAGGGGCTCCTGCTGTTCCAGCAGGTTGTAGCCCCCGGCCCCGGAGCCGGCGACCGCGGCCGCGGCGCCATACGGGATGACGGTGGTGGTCCCGGTGGACGGGTTGAAGTCGCCGGGATAGCCGACCGGCGTCAGGTCATCTTCGGGATCGACCAGCCGCGCCGAGGCGGGGCGTCCCGGGGTCGGCTCCGGGGATTCGCCGGGGCGTTGCCAATGTGCGTCATTCGGTTGACTGGTCACGGGTGTCAGGGTAAGGGCATTCCGTCCTGAATTGGGGATTTGAGCGGCGCTTTCGCCTGGCAATCGGTGGTTTGCCCGTCAAACCGGGCCGGATCGACCCGAAATCGCCTTCCGGGCCCGTTTCGGCGGTCCGTGACGCGAGATCGCGCATGGTCGACGGTGGCGCGCGGCCGGCCTCCGATCGGGCCTTCGGCGGCGGGCACGAGGGACGTGTGTGGCGGCGCCGCCGACAGTGTCCGTAGCCTGACGGTCATGCGACTAGGGCGAGCGGGGCGGTCGGTTCGGCGCGGGTTCGCCGCGCTGTGCGCCCTCGTGCTGGTGACAAGCGGGTGCGCGCGCTTCAACGACGCCCAATCGCAGCCGTTCACCACCGCGCCCGAGCTCAAGCCGCAACCCAGCTCGACGCCTCCCCCGCCGCCGCCGCTGCCGCCCACGCCGTTCCCCAAGGCGTGCCCCGCACCCGGCGTGATGCAGGGCTGCCTGGAGAGCACCAGTGGCCTGATCATGGGCCCGGACAGCAAAACCGCGCTGGTCGCCGAGCGCACCACCGGCGCGGTCAAGGAGATCTCGGTCAACGCCGAACCGAAGGTGAAGACGGTGATCCCGGTCGACTCGTCCGGCGACGGCGGCTTGATGGACATCGTGATGTCGCCCACCTACACCCAGGACCGCCTGATGTACGCCTACATCAGCACGCCCACCGACAACCGGGTGATCCGCGTGGCCGACGGCGACATCCCCAAGGACATCCTGACCGGGATCCCCAAGGGCGCCACCGGAAACACCGGCGCGTTGATCTTCACCAGCCCCACCACGCTGGTCGTGATGACCGGCGACGCGGGCAATCCGGCGCTGGCCGCCGACCCCAAGTCGCTGGCCGGCAAGGTGTTGCGGATCGAGCAGCCGACCACCGTGGGCCAGGCGCCGCCGACGACGGCGCTGTCCGGCGTGGGTGCCGGCGGCGGCCTGTGCACCGACCCGGTCGACGGCTCGCTGTACGTCGCCGACCGCACCCCGACGGCAGATCGGTTGCAGCGCATCACCAAAACGTCCGATGTGTCCACGGTGTGGACCTGGCCGGACAAACCCGGCGTGGCAGGCTGCGCCGCGATGGACGGGACCGTGCTGGTCAACTTGATCAACACCAAGCTGACGGTCGCGGTCCGGCTGGCGCCGGCCACCGGCGCGGTCACCGGTGAACCCGACGTCGTCCGCAAGGACACCCACGCCCACGCCTGGGCGCTGCGCATGTCGCCGGATGGAAACGTCTGGGGCGCAACGGTCAACAAGACGGCCGGAGATGCCGAGAAGCTGGACGACGTGGTGTTCCCGCTCTTCCCGCAGGGCGGCGGTTTCCCGCGCAACAGCGACGACAAGAGCTAGGCCGGTTCTCGATCCGCCGAGTGTGCAGTGTACGACGGCGTATCGGCGTGTCGCGCCGTGGATCACACGCTCGACGCGCAGCTAGGCCGGGTCAGCCCTGGCCGCAGGCGGCCAACACCAATTCGCGTACCCGCGCGGCGTCGGCCTGGCCGCGGGTGGCCTTCATCACCGCGCCGACGATCGCGCCGGCCGCGGCCACCTTGCCGCCGCGAATCTTTTCTGCCACATCGGGATTGGCGGCCAACGCCTCGTCGACGGCGGCCTGGGTCACCGAGTCGTCACGCACCAGGGCCAGACCGCGCGCGGTCATCACCTCGTCGGGCTCGCCCTCCCCGGCCAGCACGCCCTCGACGACCTGACGGGCCAGCTTGGTGGACAGCTTGCCCTCGTCCACCAGCGCCACGACGGCGGCGACCTGGGCCGGCGTGATGGCCAGCTCGTCCAGCGCCACGTTGGCCTCGTTGGCCTTCTGCATCAAGAAGTTTCCCCACCAGGCGCGGGCCTGTTCGCTGGAGGCGCCGTGCGCGATGGTCGCGGTGACCAATTCGATCGCCCCGGCGTTGACCAGGTCGCGCATCACCTCGTCGGAGATGCCCCACTCGTCCTGAATGCGCTTGCGGCTCAACCACGGCAGCTCGGGGATGGACGCGCGCAGCCGCTCGACCAGTTCGCGGCTGGGCGCGACGGGCTCGAGGTCCGGCTCGGGGAAATACCGGTAGTCCTCGGCCGTTTCTTTGGTGCGGCCCGGGCTCGTGTAGCCACCGGTCTCGTGAAAGTGCCGGGTTTCCTGGATGATTCGACCACCCGAGGCCAGAACCGCGGCCTGGCGCTGCATTTCGTAGCGCACCGCCACCTCGACGCTCTTGAGCGAGTTGACGTTCTTGGTCTCGGTCCGGGTGCCGAACTCGGTCGCGCCGGTGGGTTTGAGCGACACATTGGAGTCACATCGCATGGAGCCCTGGTCCATGCGGACGTCGGATACGCCTAAGGCGCGCAACAGGTCTCGCAACGCCGTCACATAGGCGCGGGCGATCTGCGGCGCCCGGGCTCCGGCGCCCTCGATGGGCTTGGTGACGATCTCGATCAGCGGCACGCCGGCGCGGTTGTAGTCGATCAGCGACGTGGTCGCGCCGTGGATGCGACCCGTCTCACTGCCGATGTGGGTGAGCTTGCCGGTGTCTTCCTCCATGTGCGCGCGCTCGATCTCGACCCGCCAGGTGGTGCCGTCCTCCAGCGGCGCCTCCAGGTAGCCGTTGATGGCGATCGGCTCGTCGTATTGCGAAATCTGGTAGTTCTTGGGCTGGTCCGGGTAGAAGTAGTTCTTCCGGGCGAAGCGGCACCACGGGACGATCTCGCAGTTCAGCGCCAGCCCGATGCGAATGGCCGACTCGACCGCGGCCTGGTTGAGCACGGGCAGCGAGCCGGGCAGGCCCAGGCACACCGGGCACACCTGGGTGTTGGGTTCGGCGCCGAACGCGGTGGTGCATCCGCAGAACATCTTGGTGACGGTGGACAGCTCCACGTGCACCTCGAGGCCGAGTACCGGATCGAAACGCGCGATGACGTCGTCGAAGTCCATCAGATCGGCGCTGGCGGCAACACTCATGCGCTCGATCCTAATGGTGATCGCGAGCGCGGCGGAGCCGGGCGAAGCGGGTCACCACCGACCAACCTAGTGGTGATCGCGAGCGCGGCGGAGCCGGGCGAAGCGGGTCACCACCGACCAACCAAGTGGTGATCGCGAGCGCGGCGGAGCCGGGCGAAGCGGGTCACCCCCGACCAACCTAATGGTGATCGCGAGCGCGCTCCCCTCCCCTGCCGGGGAACATCTCGGCCAGCGCGGCCGCCAACTCGAGATAGCTGCGCCGGCTCTCCTTGCTCAATCGGTCCAGCGCGATCTTTCGTCCCTCGTGGACGTGCCGATCGAACGGCAGCGCCACCGTGGCCCCGACGCGGGCGGACAGCCGGTCGAGTTCGGTGACGGCCACGGCGTCGACCTTGGCCGGCTCGACATGGTTGACGGCCAGCACCGTCCACTGGATCAGGGATTGATAGCCGTTGTGGCACAACCAATCCAGCGTCGCCCGAGTTTTGCGTATCGCATCGATGGCGGGACTGGTCACCACCACCAGGGCACGCGATTCCGGCAGAACAGCGTCCATCACAGCGGAATTGAGTGTTTTCACACAGTCGACCAACACCACCGAATACTGGTTTCGCAGCATCGAGAAAGCCCGCAGCATGTCGTGCCGTTCCAGACGCCAGTCGCTGTCCGGCAGCCCGAGCACTTCCAGGCCGAAGCCGTTCATGTACGTCAGCGCGCGGATGTCCTCGTAGTGCGGCGCCGGGTTGCCGTGCAACAGGTCGGCCAGGCTGTGCGGGTTGCGGCGGCCGTGGCGTTCCGACAGGTCGCCGGCGTCGATGTCGAGGGCGAGCACCCGGTCGTCGCGTACCGCCGCGAACGTCGACCCCAGCGCCTCCACCACCGTGGTCTTACCGACCCCGCCCTTGAGGTTGAGCACGGCGATCGGGAAGGCACCGCCGACGGTTGCGCGGATGCGCCGCCGCAGCTCGTTCTCGTACGCCGTGTTCTTGCCCGGGCCAAGCTCGATGCCGGTCACGCGGTGCAGCAGCTGCCGCCAGTCGAACCGATTGGCGGCGGTGTCTTGCGTGTCGAAGCGGTCCAGCGCCGTCGCCCCCAGCATCGGCTCGGGGCGCGCCGCCGCCGGCCGCGCCGGCCGCCGCGGTGGTGGCGGCGGTGGCGGTCCGCCCGGGTGTCGATGCGGTCCGCGGGCCTGCGGCACGGTGGCCGCCGGGGGGTCGGCGCCGGCGCGGCGCCTGGGCGGGCCCGGCTTATGGTTCGGCGGAACCGGTGGTCCCCCCGCTGCCGCGGATTGCTGAACGACTCCGCGAATCGCACCGCGGTGGCTCATATCCCCGGTATAACCCCTGAGGACCGTTCCGGAAACCACCAAAAGGTGGCGATCGCAAACCACCTGGATCGTTAGCGGGCTAATTCAGGCCGCGGTTCTCTGCGGTCCACCGAATGTTCGCCCTATGGGCGCGTCTAACCGAAGAACGCGGCGGCGTCGTCGTAGCGGCTGTCGGGGACCAGCTTGAGCTGACGCACCGCGTCGGCCAACGGAACGCGGCCGATATCCTGCCCGCGCAGCGACACCATTTGGCCGTATTCCCCGGCGTGCGCGGCGTCGGCCGCGTTCACCCCGAACCGGGTGGCCAACACCCGGTCGTAGGCGGTCGGGGTACCGCCCCGCTGGACGTGACCGAGCACGGTCACCCGGACGTCCTTGTTGATCCGCTTCTCCACCTCGGCGCCGAGCTGGGCGGCCACGCCGGTGAACTTCTCGTGGCCGAATTCGTCAATCCCGCCTTCTCGCAACGCAATCGAACCGGGAATGGGCTTGGCGCCCTCGGCGACCACGCAGATGAAGTGCGAATCTCCGCGCTGGAAGCGCCTTTTCACCAGCCGGCAGACCTCTTCGACGTCGAAGGGCTGCTCGGGGATCAGGGTCATGTGTGCGCCCGACGCCAGACCGGCGTTCAGCGCGATCCAGCCGGCGTGGCGGCCCATCACCTCGACCAGCATGACCCGCTGGTGCGATTCGGCGGTGCTGTGCAGCCGGTCGATGGCGTCGGTGGCCACGGTCAGCGCGGTGTCATGGCCGAAAGTCACGTCGGTGCAATCGATGTCGTTGTCGATGGTCTTGGGGACACCGACCACGGGAACATTCTCCTCCGAGAGCCAGTGCGCGGCCGTCAGCGTGCCCTCCCCGCCGATGGGGATCAGGACGTCGATTCCGTTGTCGTCCAGGGTCTGCTTGATCTGGTTCAGCCCGGCCCGCAGTTTGTCGGGATGCACGCGGGCGGTGCCCAGCATGGTTCCGCCCTTGGCCAGCAGACGGTCGTTGCGATCGTCGTTCTGCAGCTGGACGCGGCGGTTCTCCAGCAATCCGCGCCAGCCGTCCTGGAATCCGACCACCGACGAGCCGTACCGCGCGTCGCAGGTTCGCACCACCGCCCGGATGACCGCGTTGAGTCCGGGGCAGTCGCCGCCTCCGGTGAGCACTCCGATCCGCATGGTTTCATCTTGCCTGGGACGGCGGGGTTATGGCGCGATTAGCCGCGACGGCTCACTAGACGGTGGGCGCCGAGGGCAGCGGCCCGCGGGCCGCCTCGTAGGCGGCGCCGACCCGGTAGAGCCGGTCGTCAGCCAGCGCCGGCGCCATGATCTGCAGCCCGACGGGCAGGTCGTCGTCCGGCGACAGACCGGCCGGCACCGACATGCCGCAGTGCCCCGCCAGATTCAGCGGCAGCGTGCACAGGTCGAACAGATACATCGCCAGCGGATCGTCGACCTTCTCCCCCAGCCGAAACGCCGTGGTCGGGGTCGCGGGCGACACCACCACGTCCACCGAGCGATAGGCCTCGTCCAGGTCGCGGGCGATCAGCGTGCGCACCTTCTGCGCCTGGTTGTAATACGCGTCGTAGTAGCCGGCCGACAACGCATACGTGCCGATCATGATGCGCCGCTTGACCTCCGGCCCGAAACCGGCAGCCCGCGTCAACGCCATCACCTCCTCGGCGCTGTGGCTGCCGTCGTCGCCGACCCGCAGCCCGTAGCGCATCGCGTCGAAGCGGGCCAGGTTGCTCGACACCTCCGACGGCAGGATCAGGTAGTAGGCGGCCAGCGCGTACTCGAAGTGGGGGCAGTCGACCTCGCTCACGTCGGCGCCCAGGGCGGTCAGCTGCTCGACGGCGGCCTCGAACGCGCTCAACACCCCGGGCTGATAACCCTCGCCGCGTAGCTGCTTGACCACTCCGACGCGCACGCCCTTGAGGTCACCGTCCGCGCCGGCCCGGGCGGCGCCCACGACGTCGGGCACCGCCGCGTCCACCGACGTGGAGTCGCGGGGGTCATGCCCGGCGATCACCTGGTGCAGCAGTGCGGTGTCGAGCACCGTGCGCGCGCACGGGCCGCCCTGATCCAGCGACGACGCGCACGCCACCAGGCCGTAGCGCGACACCGTGCCGTAGGTCGGCTTGACTCCCACCGTTGCGGTGAGCGCGGCGGGCTGCCGGATGGAGCCGCCGGTGTCGGATCCGATCGCCAGCGGGGCCTGGTACGCGGCCAACGCCGCCGCGCTGCCGCCGCCGGAGCCACCGGGCACCCGGTCGACGTCCCACGGGTTGCGGGTGGGCCCATAGGCGGAGTTCTCGGTCGAGCTGCCCATCGCGAACTCGTCCATGTTGGTCTTGCCCAGGATCGGGATGCCCGCGGCGCGCAGCCGCGAGGTGAGAGTGGCGTCGTACGGGGAACGCCAGCCCTCGAGGATCTTGGACCCGCAGGTGGTGGGCATGTCGACGGTGGTGAAGACGTCCTTGAGCGCCAGCGGGACCCCCGCCAGCGGGGACGGCAGCCGCTCCCCGGCGGCCACCGCCTCGTCGACGACGGCCGCCGCCGCCAGCGCCTCGTCGGCCGCCACGTGCAGGAAGGCGTGGTAGCGGTCGTCGGTCGCGGCGATCTGGTCCAGGCATGCCTGGGTGACCTCGACCGAGGACACCTCTTTGGCGGCGATCCGGGCGGCCAGGGTGGCGGCGTCGGACCGGACGATCTCGTTCACTCGGCGTCCCCCAGGATCTGCGGGACGCCGAAGCGGCCGTCGACGGCCTCGGGCGCCTCGGCCAGCGCCTCGGCCTGCGTGAGGCAGGGTGCCGGCTGGTCGGGGCGGGTGACGTTGACGTCCTTGAGCGGGTTGTCGGTCGCCTCGACGCCGGTGACGTCCACCGCCTGAACCTGGCTGACGTGGGTCAAGATGGCGTCGAGCTGGCCGGCGAAGCTGTCGAGCTCGCTGTCGGTCAGCGCCAGCCGGGACAGCCGGGCCAGGTGCGCTACCTCGTCGCGGGAGATCTGGGACACGATCCGAAAGCCTAGCCCGCCGCGTCCATGGCGCTGGCGTGACGTTGGGCGACCACCGTCACACCGCCGTGACGCTCGGCGGGCAGAAGCCACATGCCTGTGCAACAGTGTTGGCCGTGCCCTCCTATCTGTTGCGCATCGAGCTCGTCGACCGGCCAGGCAGCCTGGGGTCGCTGGCGGTGGCGCTCGGTTCGGTGGGCGCCGACATCCTGTCGCTCGATGTGGTGGAGCGCAGCTCGGGCTACGCGACCGACGACCTGGTGATCGAACTGCCGCCCGGCGCCATGCCGGACACGCTGATCACGGCCGCCGAGTCCCTGTCTGGTGTCCGGGTGGACAGCGTGCGCCCGCACACCGGCCTGCTGGAGGCGCACCGCGAACTCGAGCTGCTCGACCACATCGCCGCGGCCGACGGCAAGGCCGCACGACTGCAGGTTCTCGCCAACGAGGCGCCCAAGGTGCTGCGCGTCAGTTGGTGCACGGTGTTGCGCAGCGCGGACGGCGAGCTCCAGCGCCTGGCCGGCAGCCCCGGCGCCCCGGAGACCAAGGCGGACTCGGCGCCCTGGCTGCCGATCGAACGGGCCGTCACGCTGGACAGCAGCGGCGACTGGGTGCCCCAAGCGTGGCGCGACATGGACATGACGATGGTCGCGGCCCCGCTGGGCGATCCGCACACCGCCGTGGTGCTCGGCCGTCCCGGCCCCGAATTCCGGCCCTCGGAGGTCGCCCGGCTGGGTTACCTCGCCGGGATCGTGGCGACCATGCTGCGCTGACGGGCAGCAATTCCATCGATACCGTCGGCCGGAGACCGCGCAGAACCTAGCTAGTTGGTTGTCGGTGGTGGGTGGGGTTGGAAGGGTGTGTACCACCACCAGTCGGCGCGTTCGCCGATCGGTCCCGGACACGGCGCCACGGTGGGCGGGGGACGAGTGGGTGAACGCGCCAGCGATCCCGGGCTCAGCACTTGGCCTTCGTCGTCGCGGACCACGAGTGCGTGTGCGGGCCCGGTGATGGTGATGACACCGCGATGGTGCAACCGGTGATGGTAGGGACATAGCAGGACCAGGTTGGCCAACTCGGTGGGGCCGCCGTCTTCCCAGTGCCGCAGGTGGTGGGCGTGCAGGCCGCGGGTGGCACCACAACCCGGGACCGCGCAGGTGCGGTCGCGGTACTCGAGCGCGCGGCGCAGCCGCCGGTTGATCACCCGCGTCGCCCTTCCGGCACCGATGACCTCGCCGTGGCGTTCGAACCACACTTCGCACGTGGCATCACAGGTCAGGTATTGGCGGTCGGCATCGGAGAGCAATGGACCCAGATGCAGCGCCGCGGTGGGTTTTTCCATGTCGAGGTGCACCACCACGGTGGTGTGCTGCCCGTGCGGGCGCCGCGCCGCCTCGACATCCCACCCGGCCTGCACCAGGCGCATGAACGCCTCGACCGTGCCCGGCAACGGGGGCCGCTGATCACCCGCGCCGGTGGCCTGATCGTGCTTCCACTCGGCGATCACCGCATCACGATGCGACGCCACCGCGGCGTCGAACTTCGCCGCATCGGGGGGCGGAAGCGTGATCCGGTAGCAACTGCCCGTCTCGGTGGCGGTCGCGGTGAACGAGCGCTCAAGCTCGGGCCGGGGCTCGGGGTCGGGCCGCGGTTCGAGCTTGATCGCGGTACGCAACTGGTTCACCGTGGCCACCGCGGCGAGCTCGGCGTAGTGGTCATCAGACCCTGTACCGGCCCGCGCCGCGATCACCCCAACCTGGTCCAGCGACAGCCGGCCTTCTCGCATGCCGGCGGCGCAGCGTGGGAACTCCTCAAGCCGGCTCGCGATGGTGGCGATCGTGCGCGCATTCCCCGACGAACACCCCGTCTTCCAAGCCACCAACGCCGGCACCGACCGCGCCCCGGTCATCCCGCACAACTCGTCGCGATCGATCTCGGCCACAATCTCCACGACGCGCCCATCAATCGCATTACGCTGACCGGTCAACTCCGCCAGTTCGTCGAAGAGCTCCTCGAGACGTTCCTTCGGGGACGCTTCGACGCCGGCTGCAGTCACGGTCGCGGACATGACGCCATCATCGCAGCCACCACCGACAAATCCGGGCCGCCGGATGCCCGCTGAAGAGTTCGGTGCACGCATCCCCCAGCCCATGCCCGACAGGCACAGCCTCGGCCCACTGCACACACCGCGAATCCCGATCCGTGAGCCGAAATCAGGTCGCGCTAGGGCGCCTGCGCTTTCGATCCGGCCATCGATGCGGACCCTGATCCCGACATCGCGACAGGGTCGTCGTCCTCCCACAGCAGCAGCTGTCGAACCGCCGGGCGTGGGCCGTAGGGCCGCAGCATGGTGCTGGCCGGGCGTGGCCGCACCCGTTGTGGCCACCAGAACCAGCGCCCGAGAAGCCTTGCGACAGAAGGCGTCATGAATGACCGCACGATAAGCGTGTCGAACAACAGGCCGAGCCCGATCGTCGTCCCGATCTGACCGAGCACCTGAAAACCGCTGAACACGAACGCACACATGGTGACGGCGAAGACGATGCCCGCCGAGGTGACCACCGAGCCGGAGCCGGCCATGGCCCGGATGATGCCGGTATTCAGGCCCGCATGGATCTCTTCCTTGAACCGCGAGATCAACAGCAGGTTGTAGTCCGATCCCACCGCCAGCAGCAGGATCACCGCCAGCGCCAGCACGACCCAATACAGCTCGATGCCGAAGATGTACTGCCACACCAAGACCGAGAGTCCGAAGGACGCCCCCAGCGATAGCGCGACGGTGCCCACGATCACCAGCGCGGCGATCAGGCTGCGCGTGATGATCATCATGATGAGCAGGATGAGGCTCAGCGCGGCGAACGCCACGATCATCAGGTCGTATTTGGCGCCGTCCTGGATGTCCTTATAGGTCGAGGAGGTGCCACCGAGATAGACGTGCGCGTCGGCCATCGGCGTGCCCTTCAGGGCCTCATGGGCCGCCTTGGCCATCGGGTCGATGTGCGAAATGCCTTCCGGCGTAGCCGGATCGCCCTCGTGGGTGACGATCATCCGGACGGCCTTGCCGTCCGGGGACAGGAACAGTTTCAGCCCACGCTTGAAGTCGGGGTTGTTGAACACCTCGGGCGGCAGGTAGAAGGTGTCGTCGTTCTTGGCCGCGTCGAAGGCGCGCCCGAGCGCGGTCGCGTTGTCGATCGCGGCCGCGGTCTGCGCGTAAATGCCGGACAGCGTAGCGTAATTCGCAAGAGTCAGATCGCGGTTGGTCTGCTGGCTCGCGATCTGCGGCGGTATCAGCGCCGTCAGTTTCGGTTGCAGCGCGTCGAGCTTGTCGAGGGAGGCCGTGAGGTTTTCGAACTTTTCGGTGAGCTGGTCAATGCCGTCGAGCGCGTCGAACAGCGACCGGAACGCGAAGCAGACGGGAATGTCGTAACAATGCTTCTCCCAATAGAAGTAGCTGCGCACCGGGCGGAAGAAGTCGTCGAAGTTCGCGATCTTGTCGCGCAGGTCCCGGATGGTGACGAGCGTGTCGCGGAAACTTTCGGTCTCCTCGTGGGTGGTGCCGGCAAGTTGTTGTTGCAAGGCGTACTGCTGCTTGAGGATGTCGATGGTCTTGCTCAGCTCGTTGGCCTGCTTGAGGGCGTCGTTGGCCCGATCCTGTTGATAGGTCAGGTTTTGCTGTTGCGCCGCACTGGAATTGCTGACCACGAAGGCGAGTGAGCTGTGGACGAGCGGGGTCCCCAGCGGCCGGGTGATGGTCTGCACCTGCGCCACACCCGGAACGTGGAACACCGCCTTGGCCACCTTGTCCAGCACGAGCATGCTCTCCGGGTTGCGCATGTCGTGATCGGTTTCGACCATCAACAATTCGGGCTCCAGACGGGCCCGCGAGAAGTGCTTCTCGGCGGCCGTGTACCCGATGTTGGCCGGCGCGCTGGCCGGCATGTATGGGCGGGTGTCGTAACTGGTCTTGTAGCCGGGCAGGGCGAGCAGGCCCACCAGGGCCAGCGCGCACGCCGCCGCGAGCACCGCTCCGGGCCAGCGGACGATGGCGGTGCCGATCCGCCGCCAGCCGCGGGTTCGGATCGCCCGTTTGGGGTCGAAGATGCCGACCATGGCGCCCAGGGTGAGGATCGCCGGCCCCAGGGTGAGCGCGGCGAACAGCGCGACGAGAATGCCCAATGCGGCTGGGATACCCAGGCTTTGGAAGTAGGGCAACCGGGTGAAGCTCAGACAGGCTACCGCGCCCGCGACGGTGAGCCCCGAACCCAACACGATGTGTGTCGTGCCGTGATACATGGTGTAGAAGGCTTTTTCGCGATCCTCGCCGGCGCCGCGCGCCTCCTGGTAGCGGCCGACGAAAAATATCGCGTAGTCGGTGCCGGCCGCGATCACCAGCAGCGTGAGCAGATTCGTGGCATACGTCGACAGCCCGATCACGCCGGCATTACCCAGGAACGCGACAAGGCCTCGGGCGGCGGACATTTCGATGAGCACGGTGGCGAGCACCAGCAGCGTGGTGAGCACCGAGCGGTAGACGAAGAACAGCATCAGCGCGATCACCCCGATGGTGATCCCGGTGACCTTCGCGGTGCCCTTGCTGCCGACGTCGAACTGATCGGAGATCAGCGGCGCCGCACCGGTCACATAGGTCTTGACGCCCGGCGGCGGTTTCATGCGCTCGATGATGTCGCGCAGCGCCCCGACACCCTCGTTGGCCAAGGCCGAGCCCTGATTGCCGGCGAGGTTCACCTGAACATAGGCGGCCTTGCCGTCGCTGCTCTGCGATCCGGCCGCCGTCAACGTGTCGCCCCAGTAATCCTGGACGTGCTGGACGTGTTTGCGGTCCTGCTCGATCCTGCGGACCATCTCGTCGTAGAACCGGTGGGCTTCGGCGCCCAGCGGTTTGTCGCCTTCCAGCACGATCATCGCCGAGCTGTCGGTGTTGAACTCTCCGAACTTCTCGCCGATGCGCTTGATCGCCTTGAGCGACGGGGCATCTGGGGAGTTCAGCGCCACGTTGTGAGTCTTGCCCACGTCTTCTAGCTGCGGGACGGCGATGTTGGTGATGGCGGCCAGCGCCACCCAGAACAACAGGATCGGCAGCGCGAGCCGGCGGATGGTGCGCGGCACGAAGGGCCGCGACTGCTCATGGTTTGTCATCCAGATTTATCCAGACAGAAGGTGTAGGCGTCGACTTTGTGGACGGTGCGTTGGTCTTTCACTTCACCGTTGACGATGATGCGGCAGCCCAGGGTGTCGCCGTTGCCCTGCGCGACGACGTTGCCGATCACCGCGGGCTCGGTGCTGGTGATGGTGAATGACCACGGCAAGGGCGCGTCCTTGACTTGCTGGGGCTGGGCGTTGACGTCAAGGTAGTTGATGGTGGCGGTCGCCCCCGGGTCGCCGAACACCTCGAGCACGACCCGCTTGGGGTTGAACGGGACGATCTCGGCCGCCAGCCCGCTGTTGGCCGCCGTGTTGTCGTGCGAGCCGAAGATGCCGTGCAGGCGATAGATCCCGAATCCCGCGAGCGCCACGACCAGCACCGCGACGAGCACCATCCATCCCCGCCTCACCAGGGACGCAATCGAAAAGCCTTTCACCCGTTAGCCTTTCGAAGATCGGGCCACAAGATCACGCTCAAGCCAACTGCGGCTGCCAACCTCGTGAGCGTGATCGACAGCTATGACAGTACGGTACGGGACCGTACTGTACAAGAGACGCGCGCGTACATATTTCCCACGGGCGGGCGCGGGCATGCGGCGCCGTTACCCGGCGGGCTTGGTCAGGCCGGGGATGAGAAACCCGTCGACAAACGCCTGCACGGTGTCACGGGTGGGCGGGCGACCGGGAATGATCGACCGGAAGATGAGGTAGCCGGGCAACAGGTCCCAGAGTTCGTCGGTGATGACGTCCTCGGTGATCTCGCCCCGGGCGACGGCCTGACGCAGCACGTGCTGGATCGTTGCCTTGCGTTGGTCGAGGAATTGATGCTGCAGGGCGTCATTGAGCGCGGGGTGTCGCGACACCTCGACCATCACCGCGCGGATGGTGCCGGCGTGCTGTCCGCACTCCAGGCTGATCGTCTCCCCCAGGCTCAGCAGATCACCGCGCAGCGAGCCGGTATTCGGCGGGACGGCCACCTTGCGGACGCCTTCGATGAAGGCCGCCAGCACCAGCTCGGCCTTGGACGGCCAGCGCCGATAGACCGTGGCCTTGCTGGCCCGCGCGGCGTTGGCCACCGCGTCCACCGTCAGCTGGTCATAGCCGTGTTCCTGCAGTAGCGCCAGGGTCACGGCCAGGATTTCGGCCTCGCGCGGCGACCACGGCGATGCGTGCTCGCACCGATCGGCCGTCTGGGTCATAGAGCCCACGATAGAGCCGCTCGGGCGATGCGGACCAATTTCCGCCAGTCCGGCCCGACGGATGTCGCGTCAGCGCGAGGGCAGCAGCGCGCGTTCGATGTCGGTGAGCAGGTCGTCGGTGTCCTCGATACCCAGTGAGATGCGCGCGAATCCGTCGGGGACCGGGTCACCCCAGCGCGCCCTGCGGTCCACCGAGGTGTGCAGGCCACCGAAACTGGTGGAGGCGACCAGCAGTTCGCTGCGGTCCACCAGCGCGTGCACCGCGGCCGCATCGGCCAATTCGACCGAGACCAGCGCCCCGAATCGGCGCATCTGGGCCATGGCCACTTGGTGCGCCGGGTCGTCGACCAAGCCCGGATAGCGCACCGTCCGCACGGCCGGGTGACGGGCCAGCATGGTCGCCACCGCCCGGGCGTTCTGGCATTGCCGTTCGAAGCGCAATCCCGCAGTTCCCATGCTGCGCAACAGAAGCCACGCCTCGAACCCGCCCAGGATCGCACCGGCGGACTGCCGGTGGCGCCGCACCGCGGCGAGCAGCTCGGGCTGATCGGTGGCGACGTATCCGGCCAACAGGTCGCTGTGACCCGACAGGGCCTTGGTGGCGCTGGCCACCACCGCGTCGGCGCCCAGCGACAGCGGCTGCTGCCCCAGGGGCGTGGCGACGGTGTTGTCGACGATTAACCGGGCGCCGCGCCCCCGGCAGATGGTGGCCAGCCGGTGCAGATCAACGACGTCCAACGCCGGATTGGTGGGGGTCTCGGCCAGCACCACGTCGGCCCCCACGGCGGCGTCATAGATCTGCGCACTCGACGCCTCGATGACGCTCACGCCCGCCGGCGCCAGGTCCTCGCGGGCATAGCGGCGAACTTCGTAGTAACCGTCGGCGGGTATCACCACCGTCGATCCGGGGGTCGCCAGGGTCCGCAGCACCGCGGCGATGGCCGCCATGCCCGAGCCGAACACCAGCGCACCGGCCGCCCCCTCCAGCTCGGCAAGTGCGGATTCCAGTTGCCGCCAAGTCGGATTGGAGTCGCGGCCGTAGTTGTCCACGGCACCGGACTCGTCGCCGGACAGGTGGTAGGTGGAAGCCAGCACCGGCTGCGGGGCCACCGGCTGACCCGGAATTGCTTGAGAATCAACGGCTTTGAGGCTGCGCGTGGAATCACCGTACCGATTGCTCATCGGCTCAGTCCGCGGGGGTCTCGGTCGGACCCTCGGCGAGCAGTGTCCGGAAGCCGTCCTCGTCGAGGACGGGCACTCCCAGCTCGATCGCCTTGTCGTACTTGGAACCCGGCGAATCACCGGCCACGACGTAGTCGGTCTTCTTCGACACGGAGCCGGCGGCCTTTCCGCCGCGCGCCAGGATCGCCTCCTTGGCGTCGTCGCGGGAGAAGCCGGCCAGGGACCCGGTGACCACCACCGTCAGCCCCTCCAGCGTGCGCGGCACGCTGGTGTCGCGCTCGTCGGCCATCCGCACGCCTGCGGCGCGCCACTTCTCGACGATCGCGCGGTGCCAATCGACGGTGAACCACTCGGTGAGCGCCGCCGCGATCGTCGGGCCGACGCCCTCCACCGCGGCCAGCCGCTCCGTCGATGCCGACATGATCGCGTCCAGGTCGCCGAACTCGGTCGCCAGGGCGCGCGCGGCCGTCGGGCCGACATGCCGGATCGACAACGCCACCAGCACCCGCCACAGCGCCACCTGCTTGGCCTTGTCCAGGTTGTCCAGCAGCCGCCTGCCGTTCGCGGACAGGGAACCGGCCTTGGTCCGGAACAGCTCCGTGCGCAGCAGGTCGTCCTCGCTGAGCGTGAACAGGTCGCCCTCGTCGGCGATCACGCCGGCTTTCAGCAACGCGATGGCGGCCTCGTAACCGAGCCCCTCGATGTCGAATGCACCGCGGCCGGCGACGTGAAAGACCCGCTCGCGCAACTGCGCCGGACAGGACCGGGCGTTGGGGCAACGGATGTCGGCATCGCCCTCCTTGGCCGGCGCCAGCGGGGTGCCGCACTCGGGACACGCGGTGGGCATCTCGAATTCGCGTTCGGAGCCGTCGCGCAGATCCACGACGGGGCCGAGCACCTCCGGGATCACGTCACCGGCCTTGCGGATCATCACCGTGTCGCCGATCAGCACGCCCTTGCGCTTGACCTCGGCGGCGTTGTGCAGGGTGGCCAGCCCCACCGTCGACCCGGCCACCTTCACCGGCGTCATGAATGCGAACGGCGTGACGCGTCCGGTGCGCCCGACGTTGACGCGGATGTCGAGCAGCTTGGTCTGCGCCTCCTGCGGCGGGTACTTGTAGGCGACGGCCCACCGCGGCGCGCGCGAGGTGGTTCCCAGGCGGCGCTGCAGGGCGACGTCGTCGACTTTGACGACCACGCCGTCGATTTCGTGCTCGAGGTCGTAGCGGTGTTCACCCCAGTAGGCGATCCGCTCCTCGACGGCGGCCAGGCCGCGCACCCGCGCGGTCTGTGCGGCCACCGGCAGCCCCCAGGCGCTCAGCGCGGCGTAGGCCTCGTGCTGGCTCTTGGGCGCGAACCCCTCGGTGCGGCCGATGCCGTGGCAGATCATCCGCAGCTTGCGCCGGGCGGTGACGGCCGGGTTCTTCTGGCGCAGCGACCCGGCCGCGCTGTTGCGCGGGTTGGCGAACGGCGCCTTGCCGTCCTCGACCAGGCTGGCGTTGAGCGCCTCGAAATCGGCGAGCAGAAAGAACACCTCGCCGCGCACCTCGAGCAGGGCGGGGACCGGGAAGTCCGCGCCGGCCGACAGCCGCTCCGGGACGTCGTCGATGGTGCGCGCGTTGAGCGTCACGTCCTCGCCGACCCGGCCGTCGCCCCGGGTGGCGGCGCGCTCCAACCGGCCGTCGCGATACACCAGCGACAAGGCCACCCCGTCGATCTTGAGTTCGCACAGGTAATGCGGTTGTTTGCCGACCTCGTTCTCGACGCGGTTGCTCCAGGCCACCAGCTCGTCGCGATCGAAGACGTCGTCGAGGCTCAGCATCCGCTCCAGGTGCGCCGCCTCGGCGAACTCGGTGGCGAACCCCGCGCCGCCGACCAGCTGGGTCGGCGAATCGGCCACCCGAAGCTCGGGATGCCGCTCCTCCAGCGCCAAAAGTTCGTTGAACATCGCGTCGAAGTCCGCGTCCGAGATGATCGGGGCGTCCTTGATGTAGTAGCGGAACTGGTGTTCGCGGACCGTTTCGGCCAGGTCCTGCCACTGCCGGCGCACCTCGGGCGATACCGAATCAGCTTCTGCTGAGCTCACCTTGGCAGGCTATCCGAGGACACCGACGCAAAACCCGGCGCGCTCAGTCCTGGACGTAAGAGCGCAACCGATCCACGGCGGCATCCCACCGGCGGGACAGCTGGCTCAGGTAGTCGCTGGCCGACGCCAGCGGCTCGGTCCGCACCGTCCACACCCGCTCGCGGCCCCGCCGGCTGCTGGTCACCAGCCCGACGGACTCCAGCAGCTGCAGGTGCTTGCTGGCCGCCTGCCGGGTGACCGGTATGACGCTGGTGACCTGTGATGTCGAGCTCGGGCCGTGATCGCAGAGCCGCACGATGATGCGCAGCCGGTTGGGGTCACCGAGCGCGTCGAAGAGCGGCGCGTCGACGGCGACTTTCATACCCGGACGCCCTCGACGTACCGGCGCACCAGCGTGGTCTGGATCGCCCAGCCTTCGCCGTTGGCCTCCAAGGACGGGCCGCGACGTGCCGGTGGGATCGCCTCGAACCCGGACTCGGTGATGGTCAGCAGCACGCCGTCGGGCCGCTCAGCCAGGGTGAACTCGACGAGCGTGGTCGGCTCCTGGTCGTAGTCGATGTCGGGGTCGACGGCGAACGGATGCCAGCGGTAGGCGAACCGGCGCGGCGGCTCGACGGCGACGATCTGCCAGGTGCTGCGGACTCCGGTGTGCGGCTCCTGACGCCTGGCCACCTCGCCGTCGACGGTGGTGGGGGTGATCGCGGCGGTCACCGACGTTCCGGCCACGAACGGCCCGTCGAACCGCACCCCGAACCAGCGTCCGAACTCCTCGGCGTCGCTGATGGCCCGCCACACCCGGTCGAGCGGCGCGCGCAGCACGACCTGCTTCTCGATCTTCATGTGCAACCTCCTGGTTGCCTATGAGTGCACCACATCGCGGCCCAAAACGCAACCAATTGGTTGCCTATCCGATGGCGTCGGGGTCCTCGGCGAACATCTCGGCCGCCTTGCGGGCGAGCCCGATCGCGGCGCGGGCCCACTGCGGCGTGGCACCGGCCAGCCCGCAGGCGGGGGTGACGCCGATGCGGTCGCGCAGCGCCGGGCGGGCGAAGCCGAGGCGGTCGGTGACGGCGACCACCGCGGCGGCAACCTCCTCCGCCGCCGGGCGGCGTGGCGGGGGCTCGGCGCCGAGCACCCCCAACACGACGGTGCGGCCCGGCTCCACGAACTCGGCGATGCCGTCCAGGTCCGCGGCGGTCAGCGCACCCGCGTCCACCGACACGGCACGAAATGCGCTGCGTTGCAACAGTTCCCATGGGATACCCGGGGCGCAGCAGTGCAGCAGCACCTCGCCCCCGACCGTGTGGGCGCAGCTGTCGAGCAGGCCGGCGGCCAATTCCTCCTCGACGGGCGCCACCGGGCTCAGCGAGGTGACCCCACTCAGCCCCCCGCCCAGCGCTTTGGGCAGCGACGGCTCGTCGAACTGGACCACCACCTCCGCCTCGAGCCGGCGGGCCATCCCGGCCCGATGCGCGGCCACCCCCTCGGCCAGCGACGCGGCCAGGTCGCGCAGCGCCCCGGGGTCGGTGATCGCCCGGTGGCCGTTGGCCAGCTCGATTTCGGCGGCCAGCGTGATCGGGCCCGGCGCCTGCACCTTCACCACCCGGCCGTCGTTGCGCAGGCCGGCGGCCTCCCAGGCCTCCTCCAGCGCGTCCATGTCCTCGTCGAGCAGGCTGATCGCGCGGCGGGTGACCGCGCCGGGCCGGGCGGCAAGCCGGTAGCCGCGCGGCACCGTGTCGATGGCCACGTCGACCAGCAGCGCGCCGGCCCGGCCGAGCATGTCGGCACCGACGCCGCGGGCGGGCAACTCGACGATGTGCGCCAGCGCGCCCGCCAGTTCGCCCACCACGACTGCGGCGGCTTCCCGCGCGGCGCGGCCGGGCCACGATCCGACACCGCTGGCGGTGGCGAAGGGATGGGCGAAAACACTCACCCGGCAACCGTATTCGACGTCGCAGCACCCCCCGGTCGGCAGGGGTCTGTGTGCGCGCTGGCCGCGCGGGTAGGTTCAACGCAAAAGGGGTGCGTAAAGGTGTCGCAGAAGGCGAAATCAGCGTGGCTGCCGCTGTTGTGCGCGGCGGTGGCGCTGGTGGCGTCGTGCACCCGGGTGGTGGACGGCGCGGCCCTGGCGGGTTCCGGCGCCAACCGCAGAGTGGTGCACGGCGTCGACGTCGACGCGATCCTGCTGGACCAGTCCCGGATGCGCGCGATCACCGGCGCCGGTGAGCATCTGACCATCATCCCCTCGATGGACGGCACCAGCCCGGTGGACATCGACGCGCTCGCCGAGACCGCGCCGCGCGAGTGCCGGTTCATCTACGCCGAGACGGCGACGTTCGGCCGCGACCTGGAGGCATTCCACAAGACGACCTTTCAGGACCCGCCCGACGGCGCGCTGATCTCCGAAGGCGCCGCGGCCTACCGCGATGCCGACGCCGCCCGGCGCGCCTTCGGCGCCCTGGTGGGCACCGTCGGCGACTGCGCGAACGGCTCGAGCGGGCAGCTCTACGTCGGCGACTGGAACGCCGATGCCACCACGCTGCACCTGCGGCCGGGCGGATGCGGCCGCGACTACCGGATCCTGTCGGTGGCCATGCTGGAGGTCACCTTCTGCGGCTTCGCGCAGTCGGTGTCCGACATCGTGATGACGAATATCTCGGCGAACATGCCGCGTTGATCAGCGTGCGGTGCCGGCGATGGTGGCGCTGCCGAGCACCTCGTCGCCGTCGGGGTCGCGGCGATAGAGCACCAGCGTCTGGCCCCGCGCCACGCCGCGCATCGGGGCGCGCAGTCGCACCACCAGCTCGCCGTTGACCAGTTCGGCTATCGCGTCGGCGGCTTCACCGTGCGCGCGCACCTGAACCGCGCACTCCAGCGGGCCCGACGGCGCGACGCCCGAGGTGAAAACCGGTGCCCGCCCGACCATTTCGTGTATCTCGAGGTCGGCGGCCTCCCCCACCCGCACCGTGGCCGTCTCGGCGTCGATCGCTGTCACGTAGCGCGGGCGGCCGTCGGGTCCCGGTCCGGCGATGCCGAGTCCCTTGCGCTGCCCGATGGTGAAACCGTGTACGCCGTCGTGCTCGGCGAGCACCGTGCCGTCCGCATTGACCACCGCGCCGCGGCGCACCCCGATGCGCTCGCCCAGGAACGCGCGGGTGTTGCCCGAGGGGATGAAGCAGATGTCGTGGCTGTCCGGCTTGTCGGCGACGGTCAGGCCGCGCCGGGCGGCTTCGGCCCGAATCTGCGGCTTGGGGGTGTCCCCGATCGGGAACACCGCGTGCCGCAGCTGCTCGGCGCTCAGGACGGCCAGCACGTAGGACTGGTCTTTGTCGTGATCGACGGCCCGGCGCAGCCGGCCGTCGGCGAGCCGGGCGTAATGGCCGGTGGCCACCGTATCGAAGCCCAGCGCAACGGCTTTCGCGGACAGCGCCGAGAATTTGATCTTCTGATTGCACACCACACACGGGTTGGGCGTTTCGCCGCGCGCGTACGACGCCACGAATTCGTCGATGACGTCCGCGGCGAACCTCTCCGCGAAATCCCATACGTAGAACGGAATTCCGAGCACGTCGGCGACGCGGCGCGCATCGGAGGCGTCCTCCTTCGAGCAGCACCCCCGCGAGCCGGTGCGCAGCGTGCCGGGCGCGCTGGACAGCGCCAGGTGCACGCCGACCACGTCGTGTCCGGCGTCGACCATCCGGGCGGCGGCGACCGACGAGTCGACGCCGCCGCTCATGGCGGCAAGCACTTTCACTTAGGACGCCCCCGCGGCGGCCAGCGCGGCCCGTCGGGCGCGGTCCACCGCGCCCGGCAGCACGCGCAGCACGGCGTCGACGTCGGCGTCGGAACTGGTGTGCCCCAACGAGAGTCGCAATGATCCACGCGCGGTGGCCGCGTCGGCGCCCATCGCGATCAGCACGTGCGAGGGCTGCGCGACGCCCGCGGTGCACGCCGATCCGGTCGAACACTCGATCCCGTTGGCGTCCAGGAGCATCAACAGCGCATCGCCCTCGCAGCCGCGGAAGGTGAAGTGTGCGTTGCCGGGCAGCCGCAGCGGGTCGCGGGCCCCGTTGAGGGTGACGTCCTCGATGCCGCCCAGCACGCCGTCGACCAGCCGGTCGCGCAACGCCCGCAGCCGGGCGCTGTTGGTCTCGAGCCCGTCGACCGAGATCCGGGCCGCCGCGGCCATTCCGACCGCACCGGCGACATCGGCGGTGCCCGAACGGATGTCGCGCTCCTGCCCGCCCCCGTGCGCCAGCGGCACGCAGGCCACGTCGCGGCGCAACAGCAGCGCACCCACGGCCGGCGGGCCGCCGAACTTGTGCGCGGTCACGCTCATCGCCGACAGCCCGCTGGCGGCGAAGTCGACCGGTAGCTGCCCCACCGCCTGGACGGCGTCGCTGTGCATCGGCACGCCGAATTCGGCTGCGACGGCGGCGAGTTCGGCGGCCGGCAGGACGGTGCCGACCTCGTTGTTGGCCCACATCACCGAGACCAGCGCGACGTCGTCGTGGCGCGTGAGCACGTCGCGCAGCGCCGCGGCCGACACCGACCCGTCGGGGGCGGTCGGCAGCCAGGTGACCTCGGCGCCCTCGTGCTCGACGAGCCAATTGACCGAGTCCAGCACGGCGTGGTGTTCCACCTCACTGGTGACGATGCGCCGGCGGCGCGGATCGGCTCCTCGTCGGGCCCAGTAGATGCCCTTGACCGCCAGGTTGTCACTCTCGGTGCCGCCGGCGGTGAAGATGACCTCCGAGGGGCGCGCGCCCAGCCGGTCGGCGATCAGCTCGCGGGACTCCTCGATGCGGCGCCGCGCCGCCCGGCCGCTGGTATGCAGCGAGGACGCGTTGCCGACCGTGCCGAGCACAGCCGTCATCGCCTCGACGGCGGCGGGGTGCATCGGGGTGGTGGCGGCGTGATCGAGGTAGACCATGACGCGAACCACGATACCGGCCCGCCCGTTTGCTCAGGCCACCAGCACGTGCCCGTGACCAGCGCGCCGGATGGTTTCGCCGCCCACCGCGGACTGGCAGCGGTGGGCCAGGGCGCGCCGGTCGGTCCCCGGGAGCTGCAGGGACTCGACGCGCACCCGCGCCAGCGTGCGCGGCACGACGAGCAGCCGCCGAATGGAGCTCAGCAGGGTCTCGTCGCCGACGAAGGCCGGCACCGTCGAGGGGCTGCCGTCGACGTGGTGATAGGTCAGCCGCACGGGCTGCACCGGGCGGCCGGCATCGATCGCGGCCTGGAACATCGCCGGGTAGAAGGCGCCGCGGCCTTGATGCGATTGTCCGGCTTCTTTTCCGGCCGTGTCCCGACCGGCATCGTCGCCGGACACTCCGCACCAGGTGGTGCCCTCCGGGAAGGCCACCACCGTCTGACCGGCGCGCAGCCGGCGGGCGACGGCGTCGACCACGCCGGGCAGCCGCCGCAGACTGGACCGCTCGATGGGGATGATCTTCAGGATGCGGGCCACCACCCCGGTCGCGCGGCCGGTGAACATGTCGGCGCGCGCGACGAACGACCCGGGCAGCACCGAGCCGATGGCGAAGACGTCGAGCCACGACATGTGCGGGCTCACCACCAGCACCCCGCGCAGGTTGCGAATCGGGTTGCCCGTCACGGTGATTCGCACCCCCAGGCAGCGCAGCACCGCGCGGCAATAGATGCGCTGCGCGCGGGTGCGGCCCGGCAGCGGCACCGCCAGCAGCGGCAGCCCCGGCGCCAGCAGCAGCGCCAGCGTGAGGCGAAGGGCGATCCGCAGCGTCACCCGCAGCCGTCGCGGCGTCGCCACGTCGCCCACGCCCACGCAGCCCGCATCGCACGAGGCGCGCGGCAGCCAGGAGTGTCCGGTGCCCGCCGGGGCGTTCATCGCCGGCCGCCCGCCATTTCCGATGCCGCCGACACCGACCGGAGGCGTTTGAGATATCGGGTGTCGGCGTGCGCCTTGTCCAGCAGGACGCAGAAATCGCCGACGCCGAAGTCGGGGTCGTGCGCGGGTTCGCCGCACACCTGGGCGCCCAGCCGCAGGTATCCGCGCATCAGCGCCGGAACCGACGGCCGCGCCGGCGGCGCGATGTCGTCGATCGCCGTCCCGTTGACCACCACCGGCCGGTGCGGGTACACCCGGTGTTCCGGCGGTGCCGCGTGCCGGTCGAGGATGAAGTCGCGGACGCCGCGCAGCCGGCTGCCCGGCGCCGGGCCGTCGTCTTCATCGCCGATGGGCACCGACACGCATCCGGTCACGTGGTCGTAGCCGTAGCGGTCCAGGTAGGCCAGGATGCCCGCCCACATCAACAGCACGACGCCGCCGTTGCGATGCCCATCGCGCACCACGGCGCGTCCCATCTCCACCAGGGACGGCCGCAGCGGGTCCAGGGCGCGGATGTCGAACTCGGTGGCGGTGTAGAGGCCCCCGGCCGCGATGGCGCCGGCCGGCGCCAGCATGCGGTAGCAGCCGACCAGCTCGCCGGTGTCGTCGTCGCGCACCAACAGGTGGTCGCAGAACTCGTCGAACCGGTCGAGATCCCGCCCGTCCTGGCCGGCCGCCGGCAGTGCGAAGCCGGGGGTGCTGGTGAACACGTCGTACCGGAGCCGCTGCGCCGCCTCGATCATGGCGGGGTCGGTGGACAGCAACAGGGAGTAGCGCGGTGTGGCCGCCGCGCCGGTGGGCTTTTCGCTGGGTATGAGGACTGAAGCGATGCTCATGAAGCCCAACGTGGCGTAGTCGATGAGCTAGTCGGCATCGCCGCTGTGACGTGTCGGTGCACGTGAGATGACGAAATGCCGCGGTTGAGCACCGAGTGTTGCGGGTAGAGCGTGCAAGATGACGATCCACTCGGGGATTCAGGCTCCGTCGTGAAGCACACCGCGGCCGCGGTATGAGCCCGGACACGCGCCGTTGGTGCTTCGCCGATCAGCTGGGCCCCCACTTCCTGGACCACCGCGACCAGCCGGTGTTGCTCATCGAGTCCCGCGCGGTGTTCGGGCGCCGCCGCTTTCACCGCCGCAAGGCCCACCTTGTGCTCTCCGCGCTGCGCCACCGCGCGGCCGAACTGGGCGATCAGGCGCTGTTCCTGCGGACCCGCACGTACGGCGAGGCGTTGGAGCGGGTGCGCGAGCCGATCAGCGTGTGCCAACCCACCACCTGGGCCGTCGACGGGTTCGTCCGGTCGCGGCCGGCGATCGAGGTGTTGCCCGCGCGCGGATTCTGCACCGACCGCGCGGATTTCGACGAGTGGGCCAAGCGGCAGCGGACGCTGCTGCTGGAGAACTTCTACCGCGACGCCCGGCGCCGGTTCGAGCTGTTGATGGACGGGGAACAACCGGTGGGCGGGCGGTGGAACTTCGACGCCGACAACCGAGAGCCGGCTCCGAAAGGCGCCGAGACGCTGGGCGTGCCCGCGCCGTGGCGACCCGACGAGGACGAGATCGACGAGCAGGTGCGCGCGGACCTGGACCGCTGGGAGCGCGACGGCGACGCCGCCTTCGTCGGTCGCGACGGGCCGCGCGAATTCCCCGTCACCGCAACCGAAGCGCAGACCGCGCTGGCAGTGTTTGTGCGGGATCGGTTGCCGCACTTCGGCCCTCACGAGGACGCCATGCTCTCCGGTGACCGTTTCATGGCGCACAGCCTGCTGTCGGCGCCGATGAACCTCGGGCTGCTCGACCCGCTGGACTGCGCGTACGCGGCCGAGGACGCCTACCGCGCGGGCAACGCCCCGCTGGCCAGTGTCGAGGGTTACATCCGCCAACTGATCGGGTGGCGGGACTACATCTGGCACGTCTACTGGTATTTCGGGCCCGATTACCGGCGCCACAACGCGCTCCAGGCGCACGCGGCACTGCCGGAGTGGTTCGCCGAGCTCGATGCCGACGCCGTCGAGGCCCGCTGCCTGCGCGACGTGCTGGCGCAGGTCCGCGACCACGGCTGGGCGCACCACATCCCGCGGCTGATGGTGCTGTCCAATTACGCGTTGCAGCGCGGCTGGGATCCCGCCGCGGTCACCGACTGGTTCCACCGGTGTTTCGTCGATGGCTACGACTGGGTGATGGTCGCCAATGTCGTGGGCATGTCGCAGCACGCCGACGGCGGGCTGATGGCGACGAAGCCCTACGCCGCGGGCGGCGCGTACATCAACCGCATGAGCGACTACTGCGGGCACTGCGTGTATCGCCCGGCCGAGCGGGTTGGCGAGCGCGCCTGCCCCTTCACTGCCGGCTACTGGATGTTTCTGCAGCGCAACAAGAACTATCTGGGGGGAAACACGCGCATGTCCCAACCGTTGGCAGGCCTGCGAAGGCTCACCGATCTCGATGACGTCGTCGAACAGCAGCGTCGGCTTGGGCAGGCCGCGCCATGATCCTCACCGCGGATCGGCAGATCGCGGCGTCGCCGGCCGCGGTGTGGGAGCTGCTGGTCGATCTGGACGCGTGGCCCAAGTGGGGGCCGACGATCCGTGGCGCGCGGCTCGATGAGCCACACACCGAGCTGGGCCTGCACGCGACGGGCATGGTCCAGACGTCGCTGCTGGTCTCTGCGCCGTTCGAGGTGACCGAGTTCGATCCGGGCCGATCCTGGGCGTGGAAGGTGGCCGGTGTCCCGGCGACCCGGCATCGGGTGGACCCGGTGGGCGACGGCGCGCGGGTGAGCATGTCGGTGCCGTGGTGGGCGGCGCCCTACCTGACGGTGTGCTCCATCGCCGTGCGCCGCATCGACGCGATGCTGACCGGCGCCTAGCCGCGTCGGGGCCGCCCCGGGAACCGATGTGTGACTTCGCAATCCGCTAGCGCCGGTGCTGGCGGTTTCGGGAAGGGGTCAATGGTCCGCACGCGGTGTCAATTCGCCCCCCGACGCAACAGCCCCCGGCACCGTGGTGCCGGGGGCTTTGCAACCGAGAAACTCAGCCCTTGCGGGTCTTGATGGCCTCGGTGAGCTGCGGAGCCACCTTGAACAGGTCGCCCACCACGCCGTAGTCGGCGATCTCGAAGATGGGCGCCTCTTCGTCCTTATTGACCGCGATGATCGTCTTGGACGTCTGCATGCCCGCCCGGTGCTGGATGGCACCGGAGATGCCCAGCGCGATGTACAGCTGCGGCGAGACCGTCTTACCGGTCTGGCCCACCTGGAACTGGCCCGGGTAGTAGCCGGAGTCGACGGCGGCGCGCGAGGCGCCGACGGCCGCGCCCAGCGAGTCGGCCAGCTCCTCGACGACGCTGAAGTTCTCCGCGCTGCCGACGCCGCGACCCCCGGAGACGACGATGGTGGCCTCGGTCAGTTCCGGACGGTCGCCGGCGACCGCGGGCTCGCGGGCGGTGACCTTGGTGGCGTTCTCGGCGGGGGCCGGCACCTCGACGGTGACCTCTTCGCCGGCGCCGGCCTGCGGCTCGGCGTCGATCGCGCCGGCGCGCACGGTGATCACCGGGGTGTCACCGTTGGCCTGCGCCTCCACGGTGTACGCGCCACCGAAGATGGAGTAGGTCGCCTTGTTGCCTTCCTTGACGTCGACGACGTCGACCAGCAGGCCGGAGCCGATGCGGGCCGCGAGCCGGCCGGCGATCTCCTTGCCGTCGGCGTTGGCCGACAGGATCACCGCGGCGGGCGAGTTGGACTCGGCAAGCGAGGCCAGCACGTCGACCACCGGGGTGATCAGGTACTTGTCGACGTCCTCGGACTCGGCGACGTAGATCTTGGCGGCGCCGGCCTCCTTGAGACCGTCGACCAGAGGCGCGGCGGTGCCGGGGGCGCCGACCACGACGGCGGCGGGCTCGCCCAGCGCGCGGGCGGCCGTGATCAGTTCGGAGGTGACCTTCTTCAGCGCACCTTCTGTGTGCTCGACGAGCACCAGTACTTCAGCCATGGGTTATTTCGCTCTTTCGTGTGTCCGGAGGTGTCTGGTGCTAGATGATCTTCTGGGCGACCAGGTACTTGGCGATGTCGTTGCCGCCCTCGCCCTCGTCGGTGACCTTCTCGCCCGCGGTCTTGGGCGGCTTGGGTGTCGACGACAGCACGGTCGACCCGGCGTTCTCCAGCCCGACCTCGTCGGGCTCGACCCCGATCTCAGCCAGGGTCAGCACCGTGACCTCTTTCTTCTTGGCGGCCATGATGCCCTTGAAGGACGGGAAGCGCGGCTCGTTGATCTTCTCGGTAACACTGACCACCGCGGGCAGCGTGGCCTCGAGGGTGAACACACCCTCGTCGGTCTCCCGCTCGCCGGTGACCTTGTCGCCCTCGATGGAGAGCTTGCGCACGTGGGTGAGCTGGGGCAGGCCCAGGTACTCGGCGATGACGGCCGGCACCGCGCCGCCGGTCCCGTCGGTCGCCTCGTTGCCGGCGATGACCAGCTCGGTGCCCTCGATGGTGCCCAGCGCGCGCGCCAACGCCCATCCGGTCTGGACCACGTCGGAACCGTGCAGGCCGTCGTCCTTGAGGTGGACGGCCTTGTCGGCGCCCATCGACAACGCCTTGCGGATGGCCTCGGTGGCGCGCTCGGGACCCGCGGTCAGCACGGTCACCGACCCCTCGCCGCCCTCGCGCTCGCGAATCTGCAGCGCCTCTTCGACCGCGCGCTCGTTGATCTCGTCCAGCACCGCGTCGGCGGCCTCACGGTCCAAGGTGAAATCGCCGTCAGAGAGCTTGCGCTCCGACCAGGTGTCCGGGACCTGCTTGATCAGGACCACGATGTTCGTCATGAGTGTGGTTCGTCCTCCTCGAAGGGGGCTCGCAGCAATCGACTACGAAACCTCGGTACGCGTTTTCGCAACGCACGGCCGTGTTACTACCCGGTAACTTTGTGCGGTATGCATTCACACCATAGCTGGTCGCTCAGGCCATATTGCCCGGTCCTCCCCCGTCCGCTGCCCCGGACGGGATCGTCGCCGGGCGGCACGTTCTTGCGGCCCGTCCGCCGCCTCACGAGCGGGGGCTCGCGTCCCCGGTTCGCGAATCCGACACTTCGCGTTAGCCTGCCTATGCAATGAGCGCACCGGTCCCTGACGTCCCGCAGCACACCCCCGGCGACACCGCGTCGGTGGGTGACGCCGTGATGACGCTCACGGGCGAGCGCACCATCCCCGGTTTGGACATCGAGAACTACTGGTTCCGCCGCCACGAGGTCGTCTACCAGCGGCTCGCCGGGCGCTGCGTGGACGCCGACGTGCTCGAGGCCGGCTGCGGCGAGGGCTACGGCGCCGATCTGATCGCCGGCGTCGCGCGCCGCGTCATCGCCGTCGATTACGACGAGGCCGCGGTGGCCCATGTCCGCAGCCGCTACCCCCGGGTGGACGTCATGCAGGCGAACCTCGCGCAGCTGCCGCTGCCCGACTCGTCGGTCGACGTTGTGGTCAACTTCCAGGTGATCGAGCACCTGTGGGACCAAACACAGTTCGTCGTGGAGTGCGCCCGGGTGCTGCGACCGTCCGGGCTGCTGATGATGTCGACCCCCAACCGGATCACCTTCTCCCCCGGCCGTGACACCCCGATCAACCCCTTCCACACCCGGGAACTCAACGCCGCCGAGCTCACCCAGCTGCTGGTCGACGGCGGGTTCCGCGATGTCTCGATCAGCGGCCTGTTCCACGGCCCGCGGCTGCGGGAGATGGACGCCCGGCACGGCGGCTCGATCATCGACGCGCAGATCCAGCGGGCAATGGCCGCTGACCCAGGGGCTCCCTGGCCGCCCGAGCTGGCGGCCGACGTCGCCGCGGTCACCACCGCCGACTTCGACCTGATCAAGGCCGGCGAGGGTGCGCGCACCGGCCACCACATCGACGACAGCCTCGACCTGGTCGCGATCGCGGTAGCGCCGTGAGCACGGCGCAGAACCGGGTGCCCGGCCTGTTCACCCTGGTTTTGCACACCCACCTGCCCTGGCTGGCCCATCACGGCCGCTGGCCCGTCGGCGAGGAATGGCTGTACCAATCCTGGGCGGCGGCCTACCTGCCGCTGATGCGCGTGCTCGACACGTTGGCCGGCGAGGATCGCCGGAGCCTGATCACCCTCGGCGTCACTCCGGTGGTCAACGCGCAGCTCGACGACCCGTACTGCCTCGACGGCATGCACCACTGGCTGGCCAACTGGCGGCTGCGCGCCTTGGAAGCGACCGCAGTGGCCACCAGCGTGCGTAGCGCCCCCCGCTCGAAGTCGGCCGGCTACCCCTCTTGCACGCCGGAAGCCTTGCGCGCCTTGGGGATTCGCGAGTCCGCCGAGGCGCAGGGCGCGCTGGACGACTTCGCCACCCGGTGGCGGCACGGCGGCAGCCCGCTGCTGCGCGGCCTGCTCGACGCCGGCACGGTGGAGCTGCTCGGCGGTCCGCTGGCACACCCGTTCCAGCCGCTGCTGGCGCCCCGGCTGCGCGAGTTCGCGCTGCGCGAGGGTCTGGCCGACGCGCAGGCGCGCCTGGCCCGGCGCCCGGGCGGCATCTGGGCGCCCGAGTGCGCCTACGCGCCCGGCCTGGAGCACGACTACGCGGCCGCGGGCGTCACCCACTTCATGGTCGACGGCCCGTCGCTGCACGGCGACACCGCGCTGGGCCGGCCCGTCGGCGACACCGACGTGGTGGCGTTCGGGCGCGACCTGCAGGTCAGCTACCGGGTGTGGTCACCGAAGTCCGGCTATCCGGGGCACGCCGCGTACCGCGATTTCCATACCTATGACCACCTCACCGGCCTCAAGCCCGCCCGGGTGACGGGCCGCAACGTGCCCTCGCAGGACAAGGCGCCCTACGACCCCGAGCGCGCCGACCACGCGGTCGACACGCACGTCGCCGACTTCGTCGAGGTGGTCCGCAACCGGTTGCTCTCCGAGTCCGAGCGCATCGGGCGACCCGCCCATGTGATCGCCGCCTTCGACACCGAGCTGTTCGGCCACTGGTGGTACGAGGGCCCGACCTGGCTGGAGCGGGTGCTGCGGGCCTTGCCCGAGGCGGGCGTTCGGGTGGGCACGCTGTCCGACGCCCTTGCCGACGGCTTCGTCGGAAACCCGGTCACCCTGCCGCCCAGCTCGTGGGGATCGGGCAAGGACTGGCAGGTGTGGGCGGGCGAGCAGGTCGCCGATCTGGTGGCGCTCAACAGCGAAGTGGTCGACATGGCGCTGAGCACCGTCGACAAGGCGCTGTCCCAGACGGCGTCGCTGGACGGGCCCATCCCCCGCGACCACGTCGCCGATCAGATCCTGCGGGAAACGCTGCTCACCGTCTCCAGCGACTGGCCGTTCATGGTGAGCAAGGATTCGGCCGCCGACTACGCCCGCTACCGCGCCCATCTGCACGCGCACGCCACCCGCGAGATCGCCGACGCGCTGGCGTCCGGACGGCGCGACGCCGCGCAGCGGCTGGCGCAGGGATGGAACCGCGCCGACGGGCTGTTCGGCGCCCTCGACGCCCGCAGGCTGCCCCGATGAGGCGGGCGAGGTTGGTCTTGGCGTGAAGATCCTGATGGTGTCGTGGGAATACCCGCCGGTGGTGATCGGCGGGCTAGGCCGGCACGTGCATCACCTGTCGACCGCGCTGGCCGCCGCGGGTCACGACGTCGTCGTGCTGTCCCGGCGGCCCACCGGAACCGATCCCCGCAGCCATCCCTCGTCGGATCACATCAGCGAGGGCGTCCGGGTGATCGCGGCCGCCCAGGATCCGCACGAATTCAGCTTCGGCACCGACATGATGGCCTGGACACTGGCCATGGGCCACGCCATGATCCGCGCCGGGCTACCGCTGACCACACCGGGCACCAACCGCGCCTGGCGGCCCGACGTCGTGCACGCCCACGACTGGCTGGTGGCCCACCCGGCGATCGCGCTCGCCCAATTCTACGATGCGCCAATGGTTTCCACGATTCACGCCACCGAAGCCGGCCGGCACTCCGGCTGGGTCAGCGGTGCGATCAGCCGTCAGGTGCACGCGGTCGAGTCGTGGCTGGTGCGCGAATCCGACTCGCTGATCACGTGTTCGGCGTCGATGGCCGACGAGATCACCGAGCTCTTCGGCCCCGGTCTGGCCGAGATCACGGTGATCTGCAACGGCATCGAGACGGCGCGGTGGCCCTTCGCGGAACGCCGGCCACGCACCGGGCCGGCCGAACTGCTGTACCTGGGCCGGCTGGAATACGAGAAGGGTGTGCACGACGCCATCGCCGCGCTGCCGCGGATCAGGCGCAGCCACCCCGGCACCACCCTGACCATCGCCGGCGAGGGCACGCAGCAGGCCTGGCTCGTCGAGCAGGCCCGCAAACACCGGGTGCTCAAGGCAATCCGGTTCGTCGGGCACCTCGAACACGCCGAGCTGCTGGCCGTCCTGCATCGCGCCGATGTCGCGGTGCTGCCCAGTCACTACGAGCCGTTCGGGATCGTGGCCCTCGAGGCGGCCGCGGCCGGCACTCCCCTGGTGACGTCCGACATCGGCGGGCTGGGCGAGGCGGTGATCAACGGCCAGACCGGTGTCTCGTGCCCGCCGCGCGACGTGGCCCGGCTGGCCGCGGCGGTGCGCACCGTGCTCGACGACCCGCAGGCCGCGCAGCAGCGCGCCCGCGCCGCCCGCGAACGACTCACCTCCGATTTCGACTGGCGCACGGTGGCCGACAAGACGGCGCAGGTCTATCTGTCGGCCAAGCGGGGGGTGCGCCAGCCGCACGCGCGGCTGCCCATCGTCGAACACGCGTTGCCGAACCGCTGACGGCTACCGTCGAGGGATGGGGCTGGACTATTCGAGCGTCGTCGACGCTTCGATCACCGACGTATTCGACTGGCATTCCAGGCCGGGGGCGTTCGCCCGGCTCTCGCCGCCGTGGCAGCCGATGCGCCTGGTCACCGAGGCGGCCTCGCTCGCGGACGGACGCGCCACCCTGGCGCTGCCCGGCGGCCTGCGCTGGGTCGCCGTGCATCAGCCCGACGGCTACGACCCGCCGCGACGATTCGTCGACACCGTCGGCGGCGACGGTCTGGCAACCCTGCCGGCGCGAATCGCCATGCGCTGGCGTCACATTCATGAATTCGAGGACCTCGGCGGCAACCGCACCAGGGTGATCGACCGGGTCGAGACGCCGGTGCCGGGGTCGCTGCTGCGGCCCATGTTCGACTACCGGCACCGGCAGCTGGCCGACGACTTGGCCGCGCACCGGTTGGCCGCCGAGAACGGGTTGCGGCCGACGACGATCGCGATCACCGGATCGTCGGGTCCGGTGGGTTCGGCGTTGACCGCCTTCCTGCGCACCGGCGGGCATCGGGTGGTCGGGCTGGTCCGGCGTGCCGCCCGCGGCGACGACGAGCGGCAATGGAATCCCGACAATCCCGACCCGCGGCTGCTCGACGGTATCGACGTGGTGATCCATCTGGCGGGAGCCTCGATCGCCGGCCGGTTCACCGAGCAACATCGCAAAGCCATCCGGGACAGCAGGATTGAGCCGACCAGGAGGCTGGCCGAACTGCTGGGTCGCGGCGAGCCCCGGCCGGGCGCCCTGATCTCGGCGTCGGCGATCGGCTACTACGGGTACGACCGCGGCGACGAAACCCTCACCGAGGACAGCGATCGCGGCAACGGGTTTCTGGCGGATGTGGTGTCCGACTGGGAGCAGGCGACCGCGCCCGCGCAACAGGCCGGGGTGCGGGTGGTGCAGGTGCGCACCGGCATCGTGCAATCGCCCGCCGGCGGCACGCTGAGGCTGATGCGCCCGCTGTTCGGCGCCGGGCTGGGTGGCCGGCTGGGCGACGGTCGCCAATGGCTGTCCTGGATCGGCATCGACGACCTGGTGGGCGTCTATCACCGCGCGCTCTGGGACACCACGCTGGCGGGACCGGTGAATGCCGTTGCGCCACAACCGGTCCGCAACCGCGAGTACACCGCTACGCTGGCGTCGGTGTTGCACCGACCGGCGGTGTTGCCGGTGCCATCGCTGGGCCCGCGGCTACTGCTGGGCGAGCAGGGCGCCCGGGAACTGGCGACCGCGAGCCAGCGGGTGGCGCCGGCCAAGCTCGCCGCCGCCGGGCATCGCTTCCGCGATCCCGACCTCGACGGGGCGCTGCGTCACCTGTTGGGCCGCACCGGTTGACGACGCTCGTCACGGCACCCGCCGGACGGTGAGCGGCCCGGCGGATACATCGCGGCCCAGCGCCTGAGCCAACGACCGGGAGCGCAGCACCGGGCTCGGTGTCCCCGAAGCGTGCAGGAACCCGTCGATGAGGTCGGCCAGCGCCGCCACCGATTCCCAGTGCGGCGACCATTCGAGCACGGCGCGCGCCCGGCCGGTGTCCAGCAGCGGCAGCGAAAAGGCCATATCGAGCCAGCCGCGGTCGATTGGCTGCAATCGCGCACGCCACGATGCCTCGACCGCCAGGCCGAGCAGGCCCGAGGGCACGTGAATCGGGTGCGCCCGCAACACTTTTGCGATGTCGTCGCGGGACACCGGTGGTTCCGCGGCCAGATTGAACGGCCCCGTGGCGCCACGCTCCATCGCCCGCACGCAGGCGTCGGCGACGTCGTCGGCGTGCACGATGGACACGCACAGCGAGCGGTCCAGCGGCAGCACCGGCAGCCAGCGCAGCCACCGCGAGTCGACGTACGCAGGCAGGGTGTAGCGTCGCAGGCCCGGCGCGGCGTCGCGCTGCATGATGAACCCGGGCCGCATCCGGGTGATGCCGAGGCCGTCGGGATTGCGGCGCTCGTAGTCATCGAGCATGCGCTCCACCGTGGATTTGGCGCGGCTGTAGGCGGACGATCTGATGCCCGCGGTCGACCACGATTCGTCGACCTTTTCCCCGTACCGTCCCGGCGCGTAGGTGCCCACCGACGACATGTGCACCAACTGCGGCACTTTCGCGTCGTGGGCCGCGGTCAGCACGGCGCTGCTCCCGTTGATGGCGACCGCGTCCAGATAGCGCGTGTTGCGGGTGGGCTGGAATCCCCACGCCAGGTGGATCACGCACTGCGCGCCGCGAAAGACGTCGAGCAACTCAGATTGCACGCCGGGTTCGGCTAGGTCCAGCTGATGCCATCGGACGGATCGATACACCCCGTCGGGCGGCGGTCGTCGCCGGGTGACGCCGACGATGTCATAGTCGGCGCCGTCTTCGGCGAGCCGGCGCAGCAAGGCGGTGCCGACGTTGCCACTGGCCCCGGTGATCACGATCCGCTCGGACACCGGCTACCTCCTTCCAACGGGCGGCTACCCTTCGGCGTCTCTGCCGTCACGGCTGTGCTGATAGGCGCGGGCGCGCAGATCGGCCAGCCACCTGGGGTGCAGGCTCAGGCCGGGTGCGGTGTTGAGGACGGGGTCGAACGACACGTCGTGGTCGCGCTCGGGATCGATTACGGTAGTCAGGGTCATCCGGGCCAAGGGCGTGAAATCGCCTCTGCCGCAGGCCTGGTCGAGCGCCACCTCGATGTTGCTGCGCTCGAGCTTGGCCCGAACGCTGTCCAGCGAGAGCCCGCCGCCGATCTCGCTCGAGGTCCTGGCCCGCAGCCACCAGTTGTTGTCCTGATAGTGCAGCGGCATCAGCGTGGTCAGCGTTTGACCGTTCCACGACGTGGCCGGGCGCAGCGCCAGCGCGCGCGACAGCACCCCCGACCCCGAGGAGACCAGCAGGATGTCCCACGGCTTGTCCGACGCCTGCGCCGCGGGCACCCGGAAGGCCAGCCCGATGAAGTCGGGCAGCGCCCCCGGCGTACCGGTCGCCTTCGACACGCGCGCAACGATCTCCGACGACGCGATCGGCAGGCCCTGGCCCGCCGGGGCGACGCGCTCGATGAAGCCCTGCGCCAGCACGCCGATCGGGTGGAAGAAGCGCTTACCCCGGATCGCGGAGCCCCACTGGAACGGCAACGCCGCGAGTTCGAAAACGTTCACCGGCGGCGGATTCCCATTCTGCGGCCGGGGAAACACCGACGGTCAGGTGGACGTCAGCGCGGCCCCGTCCCGGTGGGCGGCGCCGGGCTGGCCTATCGGCGGTACCCGGGTGGCCCGCACGTAGACGGTGTCACCCTCGCGCAGGGCCAGCGCCTCGGCATCCCCGCGGGTGATCTGCGCGGTGAACGGATCTCCGGTGACCGCGCTGGTCAACTCCACGCGAACCTCGAAGCCCAGCGCGACCACCCGGTCGACGGTGGCGGCCACCACCCCGACGGACGCGGCGGTTCCATCGCCGCCGGCGACCGCCAATTCGGGGTTGCGGCCCACCCGAATATCGTGCGGGCGCACCAGGGCGCCGTTGAGGTCCGACACCGCGCCGAGGAACGACATCACGAAGGGATTCTCCGGCGAGTCGTACACCTCGGTCGGCGAGCCCACCTGTTCGATGCGCCCCCGGTTGAGGACGGCGATGCGGTCGGCGACGTCGAGCGCCTCGGTCTGGTCGTGGGTGACCAGCACCGTGGTCACGTGCACCTCGTCGTGCAGGCGCCGCAACCACGCCCGCAGATCCTCGCGCACCTTGGCGTCCAGCGCGCCGAACGGCTCGTCGAGCAGCAGCACCTGCGGGTCGACCGCCAGCGCCCGCGCCAGCGCCATGCGCTGGCGCTGACCGCCCGACAGCTGGTTGGGATAGCGGCGGTGAAAGCCGTTGAGCCCCACCACTTCCAGTAGGCGATCGACCTTTTCGGTGATCTCGGCCTTGGGTCGCTTGCGGATCTTGAGCCCGTAGGCCACATTGTCGCGCACGGTCAGGTGCTTGAACGCCGCGTAGTGCTGAAACACGAATCCGATGCCGCGGCGCTGCGGCGGCACCCGGGTCACGTCGCGGCCGTCGATCGTGACGGTTCCGGCGTCCGGTTGGTCGAGCCCGGCGATGGTGCGCAGCAGGGTCGACTTGCCCGAGCCGCTCGGTCCGAGCAACGCGGTCAGCGACCCGGTCGGCACCACGAAGTTGACGTGGTCCAGCGCGACGAAGTCGCCGTAGCGCTTGTAGGCGTCGCGCACCGTGATCGCATACGCGCTCGGGTCGAGGGAGTTCTCGGACATGTGGGTCCTTTCGGTCTCAGGCCAGGGCCTTGGCGCGTGCCCGGCGCACGAGCAGGATTGTCTTGGCGATCAGGAACGCAACGGCAACGCCCATCAGCAAGGTGGACAACGCGTAGGCGCCGTATTCCGCCCCGCGGTTGTAGCGATCGTTGACCAGCAGGGTGAGCGTTTGTGATTCACCGGCCAGGTTGGAGGACACCATGATGACCGCACCGAATTCGCCCAGGGTGCGGGCGGTGGTCAACACGATGCCGTAGGTCAGACCCCAGCGGATCGACGGCAGCGTGATCCGCCAAAAGGTCTGCCACGCCGTCGAACCCAGCGTGGCCGCCGCCTGTTCCTGTTCGGTGCCCAGCTCGACCAGTACGGGTTGGACCTCGCGCACCACGAACGGCAGGGTGACGAAGATGCTCGCCAGCACGATGCCGGGGATGCCGAAGATGATCCTTAACCCGAGGTTGTTCTCGACGAAGCCCAGCGCGCCCGCCGATCCCCACAGCACGATCAGCGCGACGCCCACGATGATGGGCGAGACCGCGAATGGCAGGTCCACGATCGCCTGCAGGACGCCCTTACCGCGGAATCGGTTGCGCGCCAGAAGCAATGACGTGAAAATGCCGAATATCACGTTGAGCGGCAATACGATGGCCACCACCAGCAGCGACAGATCCAGCGCCGATATCGCCGCCGGAGTGGTGATCCAATCGAAGAACTGGCCCACGCCAGGCCGGAAAGTCCGCCACAGGATCACCGACACCGGCGCGATCAGCATCACCGTGATGTAGGCGGCCACCGCGTAGCGGATGAGGTAGCGCACCCACAGCGACGACGTCATGCGGCCTTCTCCTCACGTTTGGCCGCGCGCCCCCCGACGATCCGCAGGAGAACCAGCACGCTGAATGAAATAAGCAGCAGCACAATGGAAATCGCCGCCGCGCCGGTGCGGTCATCGTTTTCGATCAGGGCGCGAATCCACTGTGACGACACCTCGGTGCTGCCCGGAACCGCGCCACCGATCGTCACCACCGAGCCGAATTCACCGATGCACCGCGAGAACGCCAGGCCCGCGCCGGTCAGCAACGCCGGCGTCAGCGACGGCAGCACGATGGAGGTGAAGACCTTTAGGCCGCCGGCGCCCAGCGATGCCGCCGCCTCCTCGACGTCCCGGTCGATTTCGAGCAGCACCGGCTGCACCGCGCGCACCACCAGCGGCAGGGTGACGAACGCCAGTGCCATCGCCACCCCCGGCGGCGTGTGCTGCAGGTGGATGCCGACCGGGCTGTTCTTGCCGTACAGGGCCAGCATCACCAGGCTGGTGACGATGGTCGGCAGCGCAAACGGCAGGTCGATCACCGCGTCGATCAGCCCCTTGCCGACGAAGTTGTCACGTACCAGCACCCATGCGGTCAGCAGGCCGAAGACGACGTTGAACACCGTCACCGCAACGGAAATGGTGAGCGTCACCCGGAACGACTCCACCGCGGCGTGGGAGGTGACCGCCAGCCAGAAGGCCTGCCACCCGCCCCCACCCGCCTGCCAGGCAATGGCGGCCAGCGGCAGCAACACGATCACCGAAAGCCACAGCATCGTCACGCCGACCCGCAGCGGCGTGCCGCCGACCCGGCCGGTCACGGGTATCGGCGGCGGAGCCTGCCCCAGCGCGCTGCCCGGCTGGGCGAGTTCGGGCCGGATCGCCTCCGGATAGGCGGTTTCGGCGGAAAACGATCGAGTCATCCGGTGGCCTGCTTGTAGATCGTGGTGATGCTGCCGGTGTTCTTGTCGAACAGCTGCGAGTCGGCCGCGGTCCAGCCACCGAGGTCATCGATCGTCCACAGCTTCACCGGGACGGGATAGTCGTTGCGAAACCTTGCCGCCACGGCCGGATCGACCGGCCGGAAACCGGCCTGCGCCCAGAGCTTCTGCGCCGCGGCGGTGTATTGAAAGTTCTTGAACGCCGTGGCCGCGTCCAGATGCGGGCTGGTGCTCACCACCGCGAGGGGGTTCTCGACCTTGAAAGTCTGAGCGGGAATGACGTGTTCGACGGACTTGCCTTGCCGCTCGGCCGCGATGGCCTCGTTCTCGTAGCTGATCAGCACGTCACCGCTGCCCTCGATGAAGACGTCGGTGGCTATCCGTCCCGAGCCGGGCCGCAGTTTCACGTGCTCGTGTACCAGCCTGTCGATGAACTCCGTACCCGCCCGGCTGTCGGCACCGCCGCCGCTCTTCGCCGCGTACGGGGCGAGCAGATTCCATTTGGCCGAGCCCGAACTGAGCGGGTTGGGCGTGACGACCTCGACGCCCGGGCGCAGTAGGTCGTCCCAGTCCTTGATGTTCTTGGGATTGCCCTTGCGCACCACCAGGGTGACCAGCGACCCGAACGGAATCCCCTTGGTCGCGTCCTTGTCCCAGTCGGCAGAAACCTTGCCCGCGTTGACCAATCGGGTGATGTCCGGTTCGACGGAGAAGTTCACGATGTCGGCGGGCTTGCCCTCGACGACGCCGCGCGACTGGTCGGCCGAGGCGGCATAGGAGGTGATCACCTGGACACCCCTGCCCTCCGCCGAGGCGTTGAACGCCGGAATCACCTTGCTCCATCCCGGCTCCGGGACCGAATAGGCGACCAGCGTGATCTTGCTATTGGCTTTCGTCAGTCCGCCGCCCCCGACGGCGTCGCTGGCCCCACCACCACACGCGGCGACCACCCCGGCCACCAGGGCCAACGCGGCGCCCTGACGCCAGCCGGGTGAGCCGGCGGGGAGATCGAACATGGGTGGCCTTCCGGTGCGGGACTTCGCTTCGTCGGATCCCGTTGCTGCGGAGCGGCGCCAGGGCATCGAAAGGATGCACCACCCCCGTAGCAGCTACACGGGCTCAAGGGTCAGGGGCGACAACAGTGCACGGCCCGGGAGCAAACACCTGATGTCACGTGCATGGCGCGAAGCGTAACAGCGCGGGGGCGCCGCCGCGCGGCGGCCGCGCAAGTCGCCAGGGACGCCACCAGCGCTATGCGAGGGGCGGTTTCGGGCGGGCGAGGACCGCGGTAGCAGCGCGCGATCCCGGTGCCGGTCAGGTGCGCAGGCCCGCTGAGCCGTCCGGGGGGCCGCACCACTAGCAACGTAGCGCAGGCACCCGGGCGGATGGGGCGTGCTCGCGGGCGATTGCCAGGCGGCGGGCGTCCGGCCGTGCGGGCGCGACGGCGCTCAAGCCGGACGCCAGGCGGCAGGCATACGCGTGGCCGCCGGCGTAAAAGTCATGGTGAGGCAAACCGCGTTGCGGCGCGGCTAGATCATTCGTAGAACGGGCAGTTGTTGCTGTTGTTGTTGCGGATTGTAGGTGTGGCTGTCGATGTAGACCTGCGCCATGACCGCCTGCCACGACTCGATCTGGGGCGAGGACTTCCAGGTGCCCTCGACCAGTCCGACGATCACGGCGTTGTTGTCGTTGGTCAGCGTGTAGACCGGCCCGCCGAAGTCCCGGCTGTCGAATCCCATGTCGGTGACGGCGAAACGGCCATTGCTCACCGAGCTGACCGAGCCGCATCGCTGGCCGGTCGCGCTGCGCAGCTGACACACGGGCATGCCCGGTTGCGCGCGCAGGCCGGGCGCGGACGCGAGGTGGCGCCCCGTCGGCAGCACATCGCTGGCCGTCACATTTGGGGCGATCGCGATGACTTCGTATTCCACGGGCAGCATCGAGGTGTCCGCGCCTGCGTCGGCCTCGATCTGGCGACGTCCGAATATCACCGAACCGATCGGCTTGCGGTCACGGTCGGTCACCATCGACTTCCCGCCGTCGCACTGGCCACTGGTCACGGCGACCCGCAGCCGCGGCTCGACCAGACCCACCATGCAGACCGTGTCGCCCTGGCGGATCGCCATACCGGGGAACACCGTGGCGCCCGGGTCGGCGGCCACCTGACCCGGCGCGGCGCAGAGCATCGTCGTGAACGCGGAGGTGATCACTAGCCGGTACCACCGGCGGCCAAGCTTTTCCATTGGGGCGCATCACCCCTCACGTCCATCGGGGGGACTGTCGCATTAGCTACTTGACGCGCGTATACCCGCCGCCCATGCGGTCAAACCACCCGCGGAACGGGCCGGGAAGCGAACGGCTGCCGGTGCCGAAAAGGCCACGAAACGAATGCTTCACCCGGGCCTTTCGCGACATCGACCTCCGGGCGCTCGCCTCGGCGGTAGGCTGCCGAACAGGTTGAGTTCACAGCTGCGTCTCTAGCGCGAGCGCTGCGGCAAAGCGCTGTCACTCCCTTCTCACCACTCCGATAGGCGCTTTCATGGCTGCTATTCGCGCCGCAAATTCGGCGGACCCACATGACCCCGCACAGTGCCGGTACACGGCTCACTTCGACAGGGCACACCTGTTCGTCTACGCACGCAGCCTCGGCACGGTCGCTGCTGTTCCTCAACGACGAGCTCCGCAAGGCGCGCGTCTACTGCAGCGTGGTCGACGGGGCAGCGGTCCGGCCCACGACCACACACAGCGCCGCGTCGTAACGCCGACCTAACCCGTTGCACTGGTCAGGGTTTCGGTCCGTCGCCCAGCTCGTCTGCGAAGCGCCGCAATGCGTCGATGAGCGCGCGAAGCACTCGGTGCGCGGCGCTCAGGTCCGCATCGGATAGCCCGCCGAGGGCGATCCGGGTATGGCTGCTCAGCGGGCTGAAAAACGACCGCGCGGTGGCCAGACCGTATTCGTCGTTGCGCAACAACACCTTTCGGCGATCCGCCGGATGGTTGTCACGACGGATGTGACCCCCGTCGATCAGCCGGTCCACCAGGTAGGTGATCGCCGATCCCGACAACCCCATCCGGTGACTGAGGTCGCCGGAGGTCATCGGTCGCCCGCCGGTTTCCGCCGCCATGATGTGGAGCAGGGCGCGAAAGTCATTGGGCCGCATGCTATGTATCGGCGCGAACAGCCGGCCGATCTGATCGGACTCGGTTGACAGCTCCCGCAGATCGGCCGAGATCAGCGACTCCAGCTCATCGCGGCCGCAGCGCTGGGCATCAGCGTCCATAACTGTGTGCAGCATATCGCCGATCGGCCGTTATTTCAGTCCCTTAACGGTTAAGTGAGGATGCGTCGACGGGCCCGCCGCCGGCCACCGCCCGCCCGCTTGGCTGGCGCAACCGGCTGAAGTTCATTAAATTAATGTTTAAGTTATTGAACAAAATGGTATGTCGGTAGCGGGCGACGCGGGGCGCGTCTGGCGGTCAGCGCTGTGGTTTTGCCCGCCTCATCGGCGGGTATGACGCGTGTGTTTGGACCGCGCAGGCCTGGGCATGCCAAGCCGTCCGGGAGGGAGCGCTTGCGCACATGAGGGCTTTGTCGTTTTCGCCGGCCACGGCCTCGCCGCCGGTGGCCATCGGTTGGTGCACCGCTGACGACTTCGAAGCGTGGCGATCGAACGTGCGCCGGATGGTGCTTGGCGACGTCGCGGACTTCGTCGCCGCGCGGCGCGTCGGCGAGCTCGACGATGCGCGCATCGACGCCGCCGGCGACATCCTGGTGGAGTTCGTCTCCGGCGGTAAATGCCTGCGTTCCACCTTTGTGTACCTGGGTTGGCTATGCGGCGCGGCGCCCGACGATTCAGCGCTGCGGGCCGCGGCCAGTTTCGAATTGCTGCATGCCTTTGCGCTGCTGCAAGACGACGTCATGGACGGTTCCGCGCAACGGCGCGGACGCCCCTCGGCGCACCGCCAATTCGGCCAGTGGCACCGCGAGCGCGGCCTGTCCGGCTCGTCGCGGCGATTCGGCGAATCGGCCGCCATCCTGCTCGGCGACCTGTGCCTCATCTGGGCCGAACAGATGCTGCGCGACAGCGGCGTCGAGCCGCTGCGCCTGCAACGCGTGTGGCCCCGCTATGACGCCATGCGCACCGAGCTCGCCGTCGGGCAGTTCGCCGACCTGATCAACGACGCGCGGCAGATACCCGGGCTGGAAGTCGTGCTCGACGTGGCACGGCGCAAGTCGGGGAACTACACCGTGCGCCGGCCGCTGGAAATCGGCGCGGCCATGGCCGGGTGCGACGATCGAACGCTGTCCCAACTGGGCCGCTACGGTGCCGCCGTCGGGGAGGCGTTCCAGCTCCGTGACGACGTCCTCGGCGTTTTCGGTTCGCCGGCCAGCACGGGCAAGCCCTGTGCGGGCGACCTGCTCGAGCGCAAGGCGACCAGCGTCGTGGTGGCCGCCCACCAGTTGGCCGATGCGCCGGTGCGGCGTGAACTTCACGAACTTGCGAATCGTGAAACCCTCGACGACACCGCGATCGACAGGTGGAAAGCGCTCATCGTCGAGACGGGGGCGGTGCGGCTGATCGAGGAGATGATCGGCGACCGCATCGCTTCCGCGTGCGAGCACCTCGGCGACCTGCCGATCGATGGGCCGGTTCGCACCGCGCTGGCCGAAATGGCAGCCGTCTGCACGGATCGCGCCGAATGACGAGCACCGACCGGGGAGCCTGTTGATCATGCGGACCATCGAAGGGCGCGGAGATCACGTGGTGGTGGTCGGCGCCGGACTGGCCGGCCTTGCCGCGGCGTTGCACCTGGCCGGCCGGGGCCGTGCGGTCACGGTGGTCGAGCGCGAGCCGTGGCCCGGCGGGCGGGCCGGTCGCCTCGACATCGACGGCTACCGCATCGACACCGGGCCGACGGTGCTCACCATGCCGGACATCATCGACGAGACGTTCGCGGCGGTCGGCGAACAACTACGCGACCGCATCCAGCTGCTGACGGTGGACCCGGCCTATCGCGCCGTGTTCGCCGACGGCAGCGCGCTGGACGTGCACAGCGACGCGGATCGGATGGCCGACGCCGTCGCAGAGTTCGCCGGCTTCGCGCAGGCGGCGGGCTATCGGCGGCTTCGGGAGTGGCTGACACGGTTGTACCGCACCGAATTCGACGGGTTCATCGCCGCGAACTTCGACTCACCACTGTCGCTGCTCACCCCGCAGTTGGCGCGGCTGACCGCGATCGGCGGCTTCCGCAAATGGGACCGGATGGTCAAGCGGCACATCAGCGACCCGCGGCTGCAGCGGATCTTCACCTTCCAGTCGCTGTACGCCGGCGTGGCGCCGCGCGACGCCCTGGCGGTCTACGCGGTGATCGCCTACATGGACACCATCTCGGGCGTGGTGTTTCCGCGCGGCGGGGTGCGGGCGCTGCCCGACGCGCTGGCCGCGGCCGCGGCGGACGCCGGCGTCGAATTTCGTTACCGCGCAACCGTTACCGCGCTCGAGCGGGCGGGCGGTCGGGTGACCGCCGTGGTGACCGAGCAGTCCGGACGCATCGCCTGCGATGCGGTGGTGTTGACCACCGAACTGCCGCAGACCTACGCGCTGCTGGGCCGCACACCGCGTCGCGCCGTGCGGCTGCGCGCCTCACCCTCGGCCGTTGTGGCGCATCTGGGTTGCCCCGCCGTCGCATCCACGACCGCCCACCACACCATCCTGTTCGGCGAGGCGTGGGATCAGACCTTCACCGACATCGTCCGCGACGGCCGGCTCATGCGGGACCCGTCGCTTCTGGTCACCCGGCCGACGGCCGGCGACCCCACCCTGGCGCCCGAGGGGCGTGATCTGCTCTACGTGCTCGCCCCCGCCCCGAACCTGGATCGCGGGACCATCGATTGGGCAACTGCCGGCGACCGCTACGTCGAGGACATGATCGCGCGCGTCGGCGACCGGCTGCTGCCCGGGTTACCATGCGACGCAACAGTTTTGAGCGTCGTCACGCCCGCCGACTGGGCCCGCCAGGGCATGGCGGCCGGCAGTCCGTTCGCGCTGGCCCACACGTTCGGCCAGACCGGACCGTTTCGACCGGGCAACCTGGTGCGCGGCATCGACAACGCGGTGCTCGCCGGGTCCTCCACGGTGCCCGGCGTCGGCGTTCCGACCACGCTGATTTCCGGGCGGCTCGCCGCCGACCGCATCACCGGGGTCGCCGCGCGGTCGGCCGCGCACGTCGACATGAAAGCCGGTTCGGCATGATGCGCGGCGAGCTGACGGCGGCCGGGATCGACGACCCGTGGTTGCGCGACGGGTATCGCCGGTGCCGGGAACTCAACGCCGCGCATGGCCGCACCTTCTTTCTCGCGACCCGGTTGCTCGCGCCCGACCAGCGGCCACCCGTTCATGCGCTGTACGGTTTCGCCCGGTACGCCGACGACATCCTCGACGATCTCGACCCGGCGGTCGGCGCCGACGTCCGCGGTCGCCGGCTGGCGCAGCTGTCGCAGCGATTCTTCTCCGGCGATGCGCACCGCGACGATCCGCTGGTCGCCGCCGTGACCGACACCGTGCGGCGCTATCGGATCAGCGCGGAGCTGTTCGAGGACTTCTTGGCGTCGATGCGGATGGACCTCACGGTCACCGACTATCCGGACCGCAAGGCCCTCAACCGCTACATGCGCGGATCCGCGGAAGCCATTGGGCTGCAAGTGCTTCCGATACTGGGCACGGTGACGCCCGTGCAGGAGGCGGCGCCGTACGCCGCGGCGCTGGGCCGCGCGTTCCAGCTCACCAATTTCCTGCGTGACGTCGACGAGGACCTGCAGCGCGGCCGGGTCTACTTGCCGGCCGACGAACTCGCCGCCGACGGGGTCGACCGGGAGCTGTTGACGTGGTGTCACACCCACCGCCGCACCGATCCGCGGGTGCGCCGCGCCCTGGTCGTTCAGCACGAAATCGCCAGGCAGACTTATCGATTCGCCGCCGACGGGATCGCCACGCTCGCCCGCCGCTCGCGACCGTGCGTGGCGACCGCGGCGGCGCTGTACTCGGAGATCCTGGACTGCATCGAAAGAAGCGACTTCGCGGTGTTCGATCACCGTGCCACCGTCGGCACGACGCGACGGCTTCGGGTCGCCGGTGCGGGACTGATACGGTCGTGGCGGGCGCGCAACGGCGCGCGGGGCGTTCGTCAATCGGGGGCCGCATGAGCGATCGGTGGCAATACCTGGCGGTGCTGGCCGCATGCCTGGTGATCACCGCGCCGCTGGAGATCTTCGGCCCCGGCGTCTACCGCCAGTGGCGACGGGCCCTCAAGGCGATCGTGCCGGTGGCCGCGGTGTTCTTGATCTGGGATGAGATCGCCGTCGCCGCGCACGTGTGGACTTACGACCGCGCCTATCTGTGTGGCCTGGGCATCCCGGTCCGGGTGCCGATCGAAGAGGTGCTGTTCTTCCTCGTCATTCCGGTCTGCGCGTTGCTGACCTACAACGCCGTGACCACCATCCTGGACAAGGTGCACCGCCGATGACGGGCCTGGGCTACACGCTGCCGGCCGCGCTGGCGGTATTGCTGGTCTGCGCACTGGAATTGGCGGTGCTGCGCACCGGGCTCTTCCGGCGTGCGGCGTACTGGCTGTCGATGCTGATCGTGCTGGGATTCCAGATCCCGGTGGACGGCTGGCTGACGAAACTCAGCTCCCCCGTCGTCAGCTACGACGATCGGCAGCTGAGCGGCCTGCGCTTCCCATTCGACATCCCGGTCGAAGACTTTCTGTTCGGCTTCGCGTTGGTCACCGCGGTGCTGCTGCTGTGGGAGCGGCAACGTGCGCGTCGGTGATGCTGGTCCCGCGCCCGCCGACCTGGCGGCCGCGTTCGACGCGGGCGCGCCGGCTTACGACCGGCTGGTCGGGGCCAGCCCCGGTTACCACGCGCAGCTGACCTTGTCGGCGCGCCGAATGCGAATCCCGAACCGCGGCAACGGGTTACGGTTGCTCGATGCCGGCTGCGGCACGGGCGCCTCGACGGCCGCGCTGCTCGCCGTCGCACCGGAGGCCGACATTGTCGCCGTCGACGCCTCGCGCGGAATGCTCGACGCGGCGCGCGCCAAACAGTGGCCCGCCTCGGTGCGCTTCGTGCACACGCCGGTCGAAGACCTGGCCGAGCACGGGATCACCGGACCGTTCGACGGCATCCTGGCCGCCTATCTGATCCGCAACGTCGCCGACCGGGACGCACAGCTGCGCAGGTTCCGCGAGCTGTTGCGTCCGGGCGGCACCCTGGCGGTGCACGAATACTCGGTGCGCGACTCCCCCGCCGCGACCCGCATCTGGCACGCCGTGTGCTGGGCCATCATCATTCCCGCCGGGTGGTGGCGCACCCGGGACGCCGGGCTGTATCGCTACCTGTGGCGCAGCGTATTGGATTTCGACGGCGCCGCGCGGTTCGAGACCCGCCTCGCCGACGCCGGCTTCACCGCCGTGCACAGCGAGACGATGCCCGGTTGGGAGACCAACATCGTGCACACCTTCCTGGCGGACGCGCCGCGATGACCGCCGACCGGCGGCGCCGAACCTTCGCCGCACCAACGGGATTGCCGGACGCCGGTGCGCTGCCCGAGCGCCCCCGGGTGGCCGTCGTCGGCGGCGGGATCGCCGGCCTGAGCGCCGCCACCGGGCTGGCCGAGCGCGGCGTCGTCGTCGAGGTCATCGAAAGCGAGCGCTACCTGGGCGGCCGGGTGGGGGGCTGGACCGAGCGCGACGGCGGCGCCGAGCTCGCGATGAACCGCGGCTTCCACGCGTTCTTCCGGCAGTACTACAACCTGCGCGCCCTGCTGAGCCGGATCGACCCGCAACTGCGGATGCTCACTCCCGTCGCGGATTACCCGCTGATCGACGGCGCCGGACGGCGCGACACCTTCCGCGGGCTGCCGCGCACCCCGCCGTGGAACGCCGTGGTCTTCGCCGCGCGCAGCCCGACGTTCCGGCTGCGAGACTTCACCCGCATCGACGCCCGCGCGGCCGCACCGCTGGCCGCCGTATCGGTGCCCGGCACCTACCAGCGCCTGGACCACACCGACGCCGCGACGTTTCTCTCCGACATCCGATTCCCCGAGGCCGCAAGGCATCTGGCGTTCGAGGTGTTCTCCCGCAGCTTCTTCGCCGATCCCTCCCAGCTCTCCGCGGCCGAGCTGGCGACCATGTTTCACATCTACTTCCTCGGATCGTCCGAGGGCCTGATCTTCGACGTGCCGTCGGCGAACTACGACAGCGCCCTGTGGGAGCCGTTGCGCGGCTACCTCGAGGGTCGCGGCGCGCGGATCCGGCTCGCCACCAAGGTGCTGCGCATCGAGACCGCACCGGCGAAGTCTTTTCGGGTGCACACTGATTCCGATGACCACTGCGAGGTCGACGCCGTCGTATTGGCCACCGACGTCGCGGGTTTACAGCGGATCGTCGCGGCGTCCCCGGATCTGGGCACCGAGGCCTGGCGCACCCAGATCTCGCGGCTGCGCAGCGCGCCGCCGTTCGCCGTGCATCGGCTGTGGCTCGACCGACCGGTCGCGGCGCACCGGCCGGCGTTTTTGGGCACCGCCGGCCATGAACCGCTCGACAACATCAGCGTGCTGGAGCGCTACGAAATCGAAGCCCGCGACTGGGCCGGCGCGCATCATGGTTCGGTGGTCGAGTTGCACTCGTACGCCCTGGATTCCGCGCCGTCGCGGGACGCCGCGCTACGACAGCTACACAGGGTGTATCCGGAAACCGCTGCGGCGCAAATCGTCCACGAGAAGCTGCTGCATCGCAGCGACTGCCCGCTGTTTGCGCCGGGCTCCTATCCCTTCCGTCCCCCGGTCCGCACGCCCACGCCGGGCTTGTTGCTGGCCGGCGACGCCATCCGCATCGACTTGCCGGTGGCGCTCATGGAGCGCGCCGCAACCACCGGCTGGTGCGCCGCGAACCAACTCCTGCAACGATGGGGATTAGCCGGACACCCGTTGGCCACGGTACCCACCCAAGGCCGGTCACCGCTGCTTCGATGGCTTGCCGCCCGCGAAAGATCCACCACACCATGAAGTTCCGCGAACAGCTACAGCAGCGCCTGTCCGCCACCCGGACCAAAGGGTGGCCACTGCAGGTGATCCCGCGCATGTCGTGGGCCGATCAGCGCCCGACCTATCGCGACGCGCAACCCGCCATCATCGAGGGCGCGCTGCGCCGCTCGCAGCGCAAACCCACCGGCAACTGGTACGCCTTCGCCGCCAGTCACCAGGTCCCCGCCGGGCGCCCCGTCGGCGCCCGGGTCGCCGGCGTCGAGGTCGTGGCCTGGCGCGACGACCGCGGCCGATTGTGCGTGGGGCCCCGCAGTTGCCCCCATTTGGGTGCCGACCTCGCCACCGGCACCGTGCACCGGGGCGCGCTGATCTGCCGCTGGCACGGGCTGACCCTGGACGGACACGCGCGCGAATTCGGCTGGAGCCCGTTGCCCAGTCACGACGACGGCGTCCTGGCATGGGTGCGGCTCGACGCGGTGGGCACGGAGGACCCGCTGGACCGGCCGGTGATTGCGCAGCGGCCGGCCGGCGACACCCTGAGCGCGGTCGCCCACGTGGTGGGGGTCTGCGAACCGAGCGACGTCATCGCCAACCGGCTCGATCCGTGGCATGGGGCGTGGTTTCACCCCTACTCGTTCACCCGGCTCGACGTGCTCACCACCCCCACCGAAGAGGCGGACCGATTCATGGTGGCGGTGACCTTCCGGATGGGACGCGTCGGAGTCCCTGTCGTCGCGGAGTTCAGTTGCCCGGAGGCACGCACCATCGTCATGCGCATCGTGGACGGGGAGGGCGCGGGCAGCGTCGTCGAAACCCATGCGACACCAATGGGTTCGGGTCCCGATGGCCGACCGCGCACCGCGGTGCTGGAGGCCACCATCGCGCATTCGGACCGGCCTGGTTTCACGCGCGCCGCTCGGGCGGCGCCGCTGATCACACCGTTCATGCGTTACGCGGCCAACAAACTGTGGCGCGACGACCTCGCCTACGCCGAGCGCCGCTATCAGGTTCGCGCAAGTTCGTAGGGTCAAGCCGCCAGCTGGTCTCTTGGCACGCTCCGTGCCGGGTTGTCCGTGCGGCGGCAGGTGCGCTGCCGACGCCAGACGGCACGACCAGTTTTGCCCGTTCCCAACTTTTATGCCCAAACCGGGGTTTCACCGCGCCGCTGAGGGGAACGCGGGGATAAGCCGCCTGATGCCTCAGGCGGCCGTATCTGAATTCATGCCAACCAAGGAGATTTGATGGCGGAGGACGGCGGGCGCAGCAACCCGGTCAAGGGTGTCGTCGAGGGCGTCAAGGCAGTGGCCAAGCAGGCCATCGGGGCGGTGTCCGGCCAGGAATATCTGGTCCGCGAAGGGAAGGCCCAGCAGGCTCAGGCCAGTGGTTACATTCCCAGCGCGCCGGGTGCCGAGCCGCCAGACCTCGCCGAGCCGACGGCGCCGCGGGAGCCGTTGCCACCCAAGAACGATCAAATCGCCCCGGAACTTCGGACCCCGACCGGAACACCGGTGGAGGGCCCGGCGACCGCGCGTGGACAGCAGGGCGAGTACCTGACCACCGCCCAGGGTGTGCGGCTATATGACACCGATCATTCGCTGAAGGCCGGTGAACGCGGCCCGACGCTACTGCAAGACCACCATCTGCGCGAGAAGATCACCCATTTCGATCATGAGCGCATTCCGGAACGTGTGGTGCACGCTCGTGGCGCCGGCGCCCACGGTGTGTTCCGCGGCAACGGCGCAGCCGAAAAACTGTGCAAGGCAGGGTTTCTCAAGTCCGGCGCCGAGACGGCGGTATTCGTCCGATTCTCCACCGTGATCGGCTCCCGCGGATCGGCCGACACCGTGCGGGACACCCGCGGGTTCGCCACCAAGTTCTACACCGACGAGGGAACGTTCGACCTGGTCGGCAACAACATCCCGGTGTTCTTCATCCAGGACGGCATCAAATTCCCCGACATCATCCACGCGGCCAAGCCGCACCCGGATCGCGAGATCCCGCAAGCCCAGACGGCGCACGACACCTTCTGGGATTTCGTGTCGCTGCACACCGAGGCAGCCGCGCACACCATGTGGGCCATGTCCGACCGGGCGATCCCGCGGTCTTACCGGACGATGGAGGGCTTCGGCGTCCACACGTTCCGGCTGGTCGCGCCGGACAACACCACCTCGCTGGTGAAGTTCCACTGGAAGCCACGCCTGGGGGTGCATTCGCTGGTGTGGGAGGAGGCGCAGATCGCCGCCGGCGTCGACCCCGACTTCCACCGTCGTGACCTCGCCGATGCGATCGAGGCGGGCGCCTATCCCGAGTGGGATCTGGGCATCCAGGTGTTCCCGGACAACCCGGAGCAAATGTTCGAAGGCATCGATCTGCTCGACTCGACCAAGATCGTGCCCGAGGAGTTGGCCCCGGTTCAAATCATCGGCACCATGCAACTCAACGCCAACCCGACCAACTTCTTCGCCGAGACCGAGCAGGTGGCGTTTCACATCGGTCATCTGGTTCCCGGCATCGACGTCACCGACGACCCGCTGTTGCACGCGCGGTTGTTCTCCTACCTCGACACGCAGATCACCCGCCTGGGTGGTCCCAATTTCGCGCAGATCCCGATCAACCGTCCGCACGCGCCGGTCAACGACATGTTGCGGGACGGGTTTCACCAACACGGCGTACATCCCGGCAATGCGCCGTACCGTCCGAATTCGATTGACGGCGGATGCCCTTTCGCCGCCGGAGCCGATCTCGCCGCCTTCATCGAGTCCCCGGTCCCACTGCCCGCGTCGACCAAACGTCGCGCAAATCCCGCGAGCTACGACGATCACTTCAGTCAGGCGACCTTGTTCTACCGGAGCCTGCAGCCCGTCGAACAAGCCCATGTCGTCGAGGCGTTCGCCTTCGAGTTGGGTAAATGCTACGAACAGGTGATCAAGGAACGCGAGCTCGCGGTCCTCGCGAAGATCGACACCGAACTGTGCGCCGCCGTCGCCGCGCGGCTGGGTTTGGAGCCGCCCGTTCCGGCCGCGGCGCCTGCCGCCCCGGCGGTCAGCCCGGCGCTGTCGCAAGTCGGCCAACGGTGGCCGGTGGCCGGTCGCCGCATCGGCATCCTCACCGACGCCGAATCCGACACCGGCGAGGTGACGGCGGCGGTGGCCGCGATCACCGCGGCCAAGCTGGTTCCGCTGGTGTTCGCGTCGCACGGCGGAAAGCTGAACCGCGACGGCGGCCCAACGGTTTCTCGCACGTATTCGACGGGACGATCCGTGGAAGTCGACGCCGTTCTCGTCGCTGGATCACCGGTCGAGGCCGGTGCGCGAACCCTCGTGGACGAGGCGTTCCGTCATCTCAAGCCGATCGGCGTGCTGCCGCAGGGGACCAATCTGCTTGCGGCAGCGGGCCTTCCGGCGGAAGGAGAAGGCATCTTCACGGGCTCAGACGCGTCGGGCATCGTCTCGTCCCTCGTCGCCGGCCTCGAGGAGCACCGGGTGTGGAACCGCGTAGTCCCCACCTGACCGGTCCGACCCGGGATCGGCGAACGCCGAACCGCTTGCCTCGCGGCGATCGTGACACGCACCCGGCGCAGCCGAGCCTACTTCGTGCCTTCCGGACCCGTCGCCGCCATGCCATCAGGGCTGGTGGCGGAGGAAGTGGTCGCCGTGGTGACCGAGCGGTGCCGGCCGCGGGCCGAACGCCGCCACACCAGCACTGACGCACCCGTAAGCAGGACCGCCAACGCGATCGCGGTGGGCCACATGGCCAACTGCGCGAGCCACAAGCGCCGTTGCAGGCGCAGCACTTTACGTTCGGCGCGGCCCAGCCGTCGCGACGTCTCGATCACGGTCATCGCCAGATCAGATACCCGGGGCGGAGTCGTTCAAACCGTCGCGGCGCGCGGCGAGGTCATTCGCACCAAGCAGTTAACCATTCAGCTGATGAACCACCGGATCGACGATTCGCACCGCCCCGCGGCGGGAATGCTCCGACCAACTGGGGGAAAGCATGGACGGCATGGCCAATGGCGAGATCGACGGCGTGGCGCAGGCGGTAGGTAAGGTGACCGAGGCGCTGGAAACCATCGAGCGCGCCCGCGGGCATCTGTATTCCTTTCATCAGCTCACCGGCCGGGCCGACCTGCAACTCGACGAGGCGGTGGCGCGGCTGCGCGAAACCGGCCACGCCGATCTGGCGCAACACATCAGCACCGAGCTGATCGGACGCAACGTCCTGCCCGGCCGGTGGAGCTTCCAGGTGCTGGAGGACTACGACGACGGCTACTACCGCTGCTTCACACAGATCGAGCAGCTGGTGCGAAGCCGGCTCACCGAGGGGCGCCGCCACGTCTACGAGATGGCCCTCAAGGAGCGTCGACGCACCGACGGACACCCGGCCCACACCGCCTCCCCCAGCGACGAATCGGCGAAAGGTGAATCCCGGTGAGCGACAAGCAATTCAAAAAGGGCGACAAGGTCGAGTGGCAAAGCCACGGCACCACGGTCCGGGGCACGGTCGAGGGCAAGATCACCTCCGACACTCAGGCCGCCGGGCGCACGGTGCGGGCGTCCGAGGACGAGCCGCAGTACAAGGTGCGCAGCGACAAGACGGGAGCCGACGCGGTGCACAAGCCCGAATCGCTGCGCCGCGCAAAGTGATGCGCGACAACGGCATCGAGGAGTCACCGTGACCGACGACCATGACACCACCTGGGAGCGCTTCCGGGACACCGTCAACATGACGGCGCGCGAGCTGGAAAACTGGCTCGGCACCGAGGAATCGAAGAGTGTCGGCGAAAAGCGGAGCGGAGCCGAGGCCACGGGCCACGCCAGTGGCCGTCACATCGTCAAGATACTCAAGGCCAAACGCGCCGACCTCACCGAGGCCGACTACGCGCACATGCGAAAGGTGGTCGGTTATGCCAGGCGCCACCTGGCGCAACGCCCGCAGGGCGACATCGATGAAAGCCCCTGGCGGTACTCGTTGATGAACTGGGGCCACGACCCCGCGAAGTCTCGATAGCGCCCGCTCGGCGCGGCTGAGCCGCCGCGGCGGCGATCCGCCGAGGGTGCCGTAGGCTGATGGCCACCGAACGCTCCGGCGCGTTTCGACTGCCGCGGATAGCGGTCACCGATACGCTGGCCGGCGTATTTGCAAAAAGGATGCGGGCAAGTGACCAAGCGCGCCGCCGCTGACCGGCGACCAGATCGAGCCGAACTCGAGAAATTGATGTCGGCCGACATGCGCGCGATCACCGCCCAGTCCGACCGCATCGGCCGCCACTTCGCCCGGCAAAACGATGTCAGCAGCACGGATTTTCACGCGTTGCTGCACATCATGGTCGCCGAAACCGCCGGGGAGCCGTTGACGGCGGCCCAGTTGCGCCGCCGCATGGACGTCTCACCGGCCGCGATCACCTACCTGGTCGACCGCATGATCGACGCCGGCCACGTCCGTCGCGAACCCGATCCCCAGGACCGGCGCAAGACCCTGCTTCGCTACGAGAAGCCGGGCATGGCGCTGGCCCGCTCGTTCTTCACTCCCCTTGGCGCCGAGCTACATACGGCGCTGGCCGACCTTCCAGATCGCGACCTGGCGGCGGCGCATCGGGTGTTCAGCGCGATGATCGAGGCGATGGCCAGCTTCGAATCACGGCTGGCCACACCGGGTCCGAAGACGCCCGCGGCCCCCGAACCTAAGGTCAAGGGTCATCGCGGTCCGGCGAGACGCGGCGCCGCGCCCGACTAGTGAACCGGCCGCTCGGCGGCGCAGCCCAGTAGCCGTTGCTCGATCAGGTCGGCGCCGTGGGCCACGCCCCCCGTCGCGGCGAGCCCCGCGGCCACCCGTTGCGCGCCGTCGGCCATCGTCATCGCCTTGCGTACCTTGGCTCTCAGTCGCGCCGCGGTGAGCTTCTTGGCGGTCAACCGGGTTCCACAGCGGGCCATCTCCACTCGCCTGGCGACCTCGGCCTGATCGCGCGCGAAGGGCACAACGCAGACCGGCACTCCCCGATCGAGGGCCTTCAACGTCGTGCCCATCCCCCCGTGCGTGATGGCGCAGCTGGCGCGGGCGAGGATGGCCGCGTGCGGCACGAACCGGCGCACGGTCGCGTTCTCGGGTCGCGGCAGACCAGCGGGCACACCGGCCGGGAACGTCGCCACCACGTGCACGTCCTCGTCGGCGAGCGCGCGCAACGCGATTCGTCCCAACGCCTCGTCACCCTGGCGCAACGAGGAGGTGTTCACCAGCACCATCGGACGTTCGATGGCGTCGATCCACTCCGGTGCGGCGGCCGTCGAGGGCTCGAATGCGCAGGCACCGATGTGGTGCACCACGCCGGACCATCCCGGATGCGGGTACTCGAACGGCTCGCCGCCGACCGCCAATACCAGCGGCGCGCGCCGGATGAAGCCGTCCACCGAGGTGACCGGCGGCAGGTCCAGCCCGGCGCGAATGGCGTTGACGCGAGGCAACATTGGCCGGTCGAACAGGTGCCTGACGATCGGCCGCACCGTGGCGTCACGGACCTCACCGACGATGCCCGGCAGCGGACGAAATCCGGGACCGAATGGTGGCACCCCGCGCGATCGCAGGTAGGGGGTGAACGGTGAGAACAACAGCCACGGAAGGTCCCCGGCGTCCGCGGCCGACAGGGCTCCCCAACAGTTCGCGTCCACGATCACCGCATCCGGCCGGGTCGCGCCCACCGCACGCCGAAAGTCGTCGACTTCCAGCACCGCCCGCCGGCACAGCACGTCGATGGTTAACTTCAACACTCCCAAGGTATTTCGCGCCTGCCAGTCGTTGCCGGCGATCGCCTCGATCCGCGGATCGACCGGCTCGGCGTGCACGCCGATGGATCGCATCGTCGAAACACCGGCCGACATGGTGCGCAGGTGCACCTCGTGTCCGCGCCGGGTCAGCTCGGCGAGCAGCGCCCCGGCCGGCAGCAGATGCCCCAGGGCGGGCGAGCCGTAGGCCAAGATGACGGCCACGTCGCGCGGGCCTAGTCCGCGCCGACGAGTTCGACGCCGCGCAGGTCCGCCAGGTTCGCGGCACCACAGCCGTGCAGGCAGATCCGCAGCTCGTCGATGAACGGCTGCAGCCAGTCGACCACGGCGGCACTCGATTCGATGGCGGCCGGCAGCAGCGGCCGGGCGACCGCCACGACATCGGCACCGAGTGCGATCGCCTTGGCCGCATCCATACCGGTGCGGATGCCACCGGAGGCCACCAAGGGGATCGCCGGTAGCACCTCGCGCACCTCGACTATGGCGCGGGCGGTCGGGATGCCCCAGTCGGCCAGGTGCGGGTAGCGCAGTTCGCCGTACCGCACGAACTGCTCGACGCGCGACCACGACGTGCCGCCGGCGCCCGCGACGTCGATTCCGGTCACCGGCAATTCGCCTTCTCCCCCGACCAGTTCCGCGGCCGCCGCGCCGCCGATGCCGTGCCCGACCTCCTTGAGCAGCACCGGATAGTCGACGGTGGCGGCGGCCTCGCGCAACCTGTTCAGCGACCCGGCGAAGTCGGTGTCGCCGTTGTGTTGCATCGCCTCCTGGAGCGGATTGGTATGCACGGCAAGCGCATCGGCGCCCACTCGGTCCAGGGCCTTCGCCAGATCCGGCGCGGCGGCCTTGGTCAGTTGCGCCAAGCCGATGTTGCCGAACAGCAAGACATCCGGCGCCACATCGCGCACCGTGAAGCTGTCCGCCGCCCGCTCCCCCAGCGCACTGTCCAACATGATCCGCTGCGAGCCCAGCATCATGCCCAAACCCAGCTGCTGGGCCGCCGCGGCCAGGTTGCGGTTGATCGTCCCGGACAACTCCGCACCCCCGGTCATCGCGCCGATGAGGATAGGCGACCGCAGGCGGGCACCGAAAAAGTCGGTGGACAAATCGATGTCGCCCAGGTTGGTCTGGGTCAGCGCGTTGTACGGCAGTTCATAGCGGTCCAGCCCGGTGGTGACGCCGTCGTAGCCGACCGGCTCGCTCAGGCAGACATCGATGTGCCGCCGCTTGCGGGTGGTCATCTCGCCGCGGTCAGCGGTCATCGCAGGTACCCCCTCGCGTCCGACACTGCCCCCGGCCCCGCGTCCATAATGTCCATAGTGCCCCCTCCTGCGTACCGCCGGCGCCGTCGCGTCGCGATGCGTCATTTCAGTTGATTAATGTTTAACAAACTGAAAGGGTTGTAAACGTGGTGTGGGATTCCGTGGCCGCCGCCGTGACGGGGCGGCGTTGCTGGCTGCTCGCGCTGATCGCGGCCGCGCTCGGTGTCGGGTTGATGGTCCTGATCGGCGGTAACGCCGCCGCGGGCCAATCCCCGCAATCCGTTCCAGTCGATGCGCAATCCGCCCGGGTCGAGACCCTGGCCAGGCAGTTTCCCGGGGGTGACAAGGCGCCGCTGATCGTGGTGGTCAGCCGCACCGATGCAGGCGTGCTGACCGCGTCCGACCGCGACGCCGCCCAGGCCGCTCGGGACCGCGCGCTGGCGGCCTCGCGGCCCGGCGCGAATGCGGCGGCGACCCCGCTGCTGCCGTCGAGCGACGGCAGGGCCGCCCAGGCCGCGGTCCCCATCGACGCCGACCTGTCCGGGCTCGAGCTCTCCGACGCCGTCACCACGCTGCGCACGGCCGCGGCCACCGGCCTGCCCGGGCAGCTGCAGGTGCACGTGACCGGCGGCCCCGCCTTCGGGGCGGACATCGCCGGCGCGTTCGCGGGCGCCAATATCACCCTGCTCGCGGTGACGACGTCGGTGGTGGCGCTGCTGCTGATCGCCACCTACCGCTCCCCGGTGCTGTGGCTGGTCCCGCTGCTCGTCGTCGGATTCGCCGATCGAGTGGCCGCGGCGCTCGGCACGGCGGTCGCATCGCTGACCGGGCTGAGTTTCGACGGCGCCACCTCCGGGATCACCAGCGTGCTGGTTTTCGGCGCCGGCACCAATTACGCGCTGCTGCTGATCTCCCGGTATCGACAAGAGCTGCACCGCCATTCCGCGCACCGCGCCGCCCTGCGCGAGGCCGTGCGCAGGGCGGGGCCGGCCATCGTCGCCAGCAACGCCACCGTGGTGTTGGCGTTGCTCACCCTGCTGTTCGCGTCCACCCCGAGCACCCGCAGCCTGGGCGCGCTCGCGGCGTGCGGCCTTGTCGTCGCGGCGATTTCGGTGCTGGTGATCCTCCCCCCGCTGCTGGCCGGCTGCGGGCGGCGATTGTTCTGGCCGTTCATCCCGCGCGCGGACGACGGCGACACCCTCGGAGCCGGCGCGTGGCTTCGCGTCGCGGAATGGGTGAATCGGCGCCCCGCTCTGGTGGCGGCGGTCGCCGTCGCGGTGCTGGCGGTCCTGGGCACCGGCCTGCTGGGAACCCGGATCGGCCTGACGCAGACCGAACAGTTCCGCCTGCGCGCCGACTCCGTGGTGGGATACCAGGTTGTGGCCCAACACTTTCCGGCCGGACTGACCAACCCGACGCTGGTCATCGGACGCACGGATCACGCCTCGGCACTGCGGCAGGCAATCACCGCCACCCCCGGCGTCGTCTCGGTGACCGAGTCCGGCCGATCGGAGTCCGGGCTGACGAAGTGGTCGGTGGTGATCGACGCGCCGCCGTCGTCGAATCAAGCTTTCAATGCAGTTGCGGCACTGCGGAATTCGACGCGAGCCGTGGACCCCGCGGCGTTGGTGGGCGGGCCCGACGCGCAGGCCCTCGACGTACGTGATGCGGCCACTCATGACCGGCTGCTGCTGATCCCGGCGATCCTGGCCGTCATCCTGGTCGTGCTGTACGCGGTGCTGCGCTCGGCCCTGGCGCCACCGACGCTGCTGGCCGCGACGATCCTGGGCGCGTTGGCCGCGCTGGGCATGGGTGGGTGGGCGAGCCTGCACGTCTTCGGGTTCCCGGCGCTGGACAACACCACCCCGCTGTTCGCGTTCTTGTTCTTGGCGGCCCTCGGGGTGGACTACACGATCTTTCTGGTCACCCGGGCCCGCGAGGAAGCCGCGCGGCCCGGCGCCCGCGCTCCGATGGTGCGCGCTGTATCGGCTACCGGTGGCGTGATCACCAGTGCCGGAATCGTTTTGGCCGCCGTGTTCTGCGTGCTCGGGGTGTTGCCGCTGATCGTGTTGACCCAGCTTGGCATCATCGTCGGCCTGGGAATCCTGCTCGACACCTTCGTGGTGCGCACGCTGGTCATCCCGGCGTTGTTCGCCCTCATCGGCGACCGGATCTGGTGGCCGACCAATCCAACACGCACCAAAACCGTTGAGCAACAAGCGGACCGGAGACAACCAGAACGGAGCACGCCATGAACAGGTCGATACTGGCCGGGACCAGCCTGGCCGTGGCCGCAACCGCCGCGGCCGGCAGCGTCGCCAGCCGCGACGCCACGTCCCGGTGGTACTCGCGGCTCCGCAAGCCCGCCTACCAGCCACCCCGCGCCGCCTTCCCCGCGGCGTGGACCACGCTCTACGGGGACATCGCGGTCACGTCGGCGGCAGCCCTCGACCGTCTGAAGGCAACCGGGCAGCACGACAAGGCCCGCGCGTACGCGGCGGCGCTGACGGCGAACCTGGCCCTGAACGCCGGATGGAGTTGGCTGTTCTTCCGGTACCACAAACTCGGGGCCGCCACGATCGGGGCGGCGGCGCTGACGGCCAGTAGCGCCGATCTGGTCAGGCGCACGGCGCAAGCCACACCGCGCGGCGCGCTGGCGTTGCTGCCCTACCCCTTGTGGTGCGGCTTCGCGACCGTTTTGTCCACCCACATCTGGCGACTCAACCGCTGACTATGCCGGCACTGCTGTGGTTTCGCCGAGATCTGCGGTTGCGCGATCATCCGGCGCTGCTCGCCGCGGCCGAGAACGACGAGGTGCTCGCCTGCTTCGTGCTGGACCCGCGCCTGGAAAAGTCCTCGGGGCAACGCCGACTGCAGTACCTCGGTGACTCGCTGCGCCGGCTGCGCGACGATCTCGACGGCCGGCTGCTGGTCACCCGCGGGCAGCCCCACACGCAGATTCCCCGCATAGTCAAGGAAATCGGGGCGTCGTCGGTGCACATCTCCGAAGACTTCGCGCCGTTCGGCAAGCGCCGTGACGAGCGGGTGCGCGCGGCGCTGGGTCCGGTGCCGCTGATGGCGACGGGGTCGCCGTACCTCGTCTCACCCGGCCGCGTCACCAAACCCGATGGCTCGCCCTACCAAGTGTTCACCCCGTTCCTGCGCCAGTGGCGCAAGACCGGGTGGCGGGAACCGGCGAAGTCGAACGCGAAGTCCGCGCGCTGGCTGGATCCGGCGAGCCTGTCCATCAAGCAGTGCGACCTCCCCGATCCCGGACAGGCCCTCGAGGTGGCCGCAGGCGAGGCGGCGGCACGCAAACAATGGAAGTCGTTCGTCGACAACGGCTTACAAAGCTACGCCGAGGACCGCAACAGGCCCGACCTGACCGGGACCAGCCGCATGTCGGCGCACCTGAAGTTCGGCGCCATTCATCCGCGCACCCTGGTCGCCGACCTGGACGCGCGAAGCGTCGGGGCGCAGGCCTTCTTGCGGGAGTTGGCTTTTCGCGACTTCTACGCCGACGTGCTGCACCACTGGCCGGCCAGCGCCTGGCGGAACTGGAACAGCGATTTCGACGGCATCCAGACCGACACCGGCGCGCAGGCCGCCCGCCGCTTCGAGGCGTGGAAAGCCGGCGAGACGGGCTTTCCGTTCGTGGATGCCGGCATGCGTCAGCTGCGCGACACCGGATTCATGCACAACCGCGTGCGCATGGCCGTGGCCTCGTTCCTGGTCAAGGACCTGCACCTGCCGTGGCAATGGGGGGCCGAATGGTTCCTGGACCAGCTGGTCGACGGCGACATGGCGAACAACCAGCACGGCTGGCAGTGGTGTGCGGGCTGCGGCACCGACGCCGCGCCCTACTTCCGGGTGTTCAACCCGATCACCCAGGGTGAGAAGTTCGACCCGGCGGGTGATTACATCCGGCGCTGGGTCCCGGAGCTGCGTTCGGCCGACGACGTGCACCTGCGCAAGGGTCAGCGTCCCGACGGCTATCCCGAGCCGATAGTCGACCACGCCGCGGAGCGCGCCGAGGCGCTGCGGCGTTACCAGAGCATCTGAGCGGGATTCGCCGTCGAGGCGCTCCCGCCGGCTCCGCGAACTGACGCGCACCCTTCCGCCATGTGCTAGCACCCGCGCCAGCGGAATCGGAAAGCGGATTATGGTGCGCAGACGTTACCGCTGTGACATGAGTGGCCGTTGGTGGGTCATGGACGCAGCAACGGCCACTCCCGCCGGCACCCGTTTGCTGAATCGTGCGCCCGAAACCGATGAGCATGCCAGGATCAGCCCATACATCGCGGGCAAGCCTTTCGGGAGGCGACAATGACCAACTTCATCATCCGGGCGCTGCTGATCTCTGGCGCGGCGGCCGGACTCGCCGCGGGCGTCGGCGCCTGTTCGTGTTCCGTCGGCACCTCGCACTCGGTGAGCAAGAGCGATGTCGCCGGCCAGATCACCGCCAAAATGACCGACGCGGCGGGCAACAAACCGGAGTCGGTGAACTGCCCCACCGATCTGCCCGCGAAGGTCGGCGCGCAGATCAATTGCGACATGAAGGTCAAGGACCGGCCGTTCAACGTCAACGTCACGGTGACCAGCGTCAACGGCAAGGACGTCAAGTTCGACATGGTCGAGACCGTCGACAAGAACCAGGTCGCCGGCGCGATCAGCACCCAGGTGGGTCAGCAGGTCGGCCGCAAACCGGACGCGGTGACCTGCCCCGACAACCTCAAAGGCGTTGCGGGCGCGACGTTACGGTGTCAGCTCACCGACGGCGCCGACAAATACGGCGTGCTGGTGACCGTGACCGACGTCGACGCCGGCGACGTCAACTTCCACTTCAAGGTCGACGAGCAGCCGCAGGCCGCCGGCTAACGGGCCGCCTTCTTGCGCTCGATGTCGGCCAGCGCGGCCGCCAGTTCGGCGCGCTGGGCGGCCGAGCTCTCCCAGGCGAGCTGGCGGTTCTTCACCACCTTGGCCGGCGCGCCGACCGCGATCGAGTAGTCCGGGATCACCCCGCGGACCACCGCGTGAGACCCGAGCACGCAACCACGCCCGATGGACGTGCCGCGCAGCACCGATACCTTGACGCCCACCCAGGTGTCCGGACCGATCCGGACCGGGGACTTGACGATGCCCTGGTCCTTGATCGGCAGGTCGATGTTGTCCATGCGGTGGTCGAAATCGCAGACGTAGCACCAGTCGGCCATCAGCACCGAGTCGCCGAGCTCGATGTCGAGGTAGGCGTTGATCACGTTGTCGCGACCCAGCACCACCTTGTCCCCGAACCGCAGCGAACCCTCGTGCGCGCGGATGGTGTTCTTGTCGCCGATGTGCACCCAGCGGCCGATCTCAAGCTGCGCGAGCTCGGGCGTCGCATGGATCTCGACGCCCTTGCCCAGAAACACCATGCCGCGGGTGATGATGTGCGGGTTGGCCAGCTTGAACTTCAGCAGCCGCCAATAGCGCACCAGGTACCACGGCGTGTACGCGCGGTTGCGCAGCACCCATTTCAGCGAGGCCAGCGTGAGGAACTTGGCCTGGCGCGGGTCGCGCAGATTTGATCCACGCCAGCGACGATGGACCGGGGCACCCCACATGGATGTCATGGCCGGAAAGCCTAGTCGAGAGGCCAAGCGATACCCTCACGTGTACTCGATCGCCGCACCCGCCGAACGCCCCTGCGGAAGGACTTGGAAACCGACGTGCTTGCCCGACGACTCGTCAGTGGGCTACGGCGTTGTTCATCCGTGGCGCTGGCGGCCGTGCTCGCGGTGCCGCTGGGGGCCTGCGTCAACACCGACTCGTGGGTGGACGCCGCGGCCGCGCAAGGCTGGCCGGCCCAGTACGCCGACGCCGCCAACAGCAGCTACACCACCGTCGGCGGCGCCACCAAGCTGTCGCTGCAATGGACCCGGTCGGTCAAGGGAAGCCTGGCCGCCGGACCGGCGCTCAGCGCGCGCGGCTATCTGGTCCTCAACGCCCAGACGTCGGCGGGATGTTCGCTGATGGAGTGGGAGAACAACGACAACGGGCGGCAGCGCTGGTGTGTGCGGCTCCCCCAGGGTGGGGGCTTCGGCGGCCCGCTGCTCGACGGTTTCGACAATGTCTATGTCGGCCAGCCCGGGGCCATGCTGTCCTTTCCGGTCACCCAGTGGACGCGGTGGCGCCAGCCGGTGATCGGCATGCCCACCACGCCGCGGTTCCTCGGGCAGGGCGAGCTGCTCGTCACGACCCACCTGGGGCAGGTGCTGGTCTTCGACTCCCATCGCGGCCAGGTGACCGGGAGCCCGCTCGATCTCGTCGACGGCGTCGACCCCACCGACCCCGCGCGCGGCCTCGCCGACTGCGCCCCGGCCCGCCAGGGCTGTCCCGTCGCGGCCGCCCCCGCCTTCTCGCCGGTCAATGGGATGGTGGTGCTCGGGGTCTGGCAGCCCGGCGCCCCGGCCGCGGGTCTGGTGGGGCTGAAGTACCACCCCGGGCAGACGCCGCTGCTCACCCGCGAATGGACCAGCGACGCCGTCGGCGCCGGCATCATCGCCAGCCCAGTGCTGTCGGCCGACGGATCGACCGTCTACGTCAACGGCCGCGACCAACGGCTGTGGGCGCTGCGCACCGCCGATGCGAAGGTGAAATGGTCGGCGCCGCTGGGCTTCCTGGCGCAGACGCCGCCCGCGGTCACCCCGCAGGGGCTGATCGTGGCGGGCGGCGGGCCCGACACCCGGCTGGCGGCGTTCAAGGACGCCGGTGATCACGCCGACCAGGTGTGGCGCCGCGACGACGTGTTCCCCCTGTCGACGTCGAGCCTTGCCGGCGGCGGCGTCGGCTACGCGGTGGTCAGCGGCCCACCGGCGAACGGCGCCCCCGGCATGTCGCTGCTGGTGTTCGATCCGGGCAGCGGCCGCACGTTGAACAGCTCTGCGCTGCCCGCGGCGACCGGGTATCCCGTCGGGGTATCGGTCGGCACCGATCGCCGGGTGGTGGCCGCCACCAGCGACGGCCAGGTTTACGGTTTTGCGCCGGCCTGACCGGGACATACTGCTGTAGTGCCGATCGACGACCCCGCGGCGCCCGGCGCCGCCACCACCAGTACCGCAGGAAGCGGCCGCAGCAACACCGCCGACACCGTGGCGACGGTCATCTTGCTGGTCATCCACGGCGGCCTCTACGGCGCGACCTTCGCGCTGCTGGGTCTGCTGGTGATGACCACCGATGCGTGCGGCTCCCGGCAGTGCGGCAATCCCGCCTGGATCGACCGGGCCATGAACCTGGCCACCTGGGGCGGCGCGGCCCTGTTGCTCATCGACATCGTGCTCGCGGTTTACCATCTGGTGCGCCGGCGGCGGGCGTTTTTCGTCCCGATCATCGGGTGCCTCGCGCAGGTGGCGCTGGCGGTCGCCGCCGTCGCGATGGAGTTGCAGGCCGGCCCGGTCTAGATCGCCAGCGGCGGAATGGCGTTGCGCGGCACCTGGGCCTGCAGCGGCCCGCCGAACGCCGGCAGCATCTCGCCCGGGGCGAAGTAGAAGATCAGCTGATCGTCGGTGATGGCGAAGTTCTGGTAGTGGGTCGGGTCATGGCCGGTCGACGGCAAAATGGCGGCGCCCAAAGGAGTTTGGCGTTCCAGGTCGCGCTGCACGATCGGGAAGATGGCGTCCAGCGGCGTGGTGTTGGGAGGGAACAGGTTGTCGAAGGTCAGCGGCTGCTTGGTGCCCAGGTTGTAGTTGAAGGCCTTGTACCAGATCGACGAGTGCGATCCCCCGACGTCCTGGAAGAACTTGAGCACCACGCTGCGGGTGTTGTGCGGCGGCTGCCCAGCGCTGTGCTGTTCGGTGGTGGCCTCCAGCTGGTAGGGCTGGTCGCGGCCGCCGGAACTCTGCGCGACCGCGACGAAGCCGTCCCGGTTCTGGGTGATGTAGTCGGTCAGCGCCTGCTCGTCCGGGTAGTCGGCGGGGAAGGTCATGTTGAGCGTGTAGTTGGGGCCGGTGGCGTGCAGATGGCACAGCTGGCCGGCCTCGACGCTGCCGCCCAAACCGGCACACGACGGCGGCTCGGCCGCGGCCGGCGAGCCCACCAGGACCGCCGCCGCCAGCAGCGCAGCGGCTATCGGATAACGCATCGTGGAATCGTCCTCGCAGAGTGGCCAGGGCCGGTGACCCGGAGAAGTGACGCCGCCAGCGTACCCGGAGCTATCGGGAGGGCCGGCAAACGAATGCCATCGCCCGGCTGGCGGTCCGGGCGCCGATGCGGGCGATGACCACGGACAGCGGGCGGCTCCCGCGCAGCCGCATCCGTTTGCGCAGCGCGTCCGGGTCGACGTGCACCCCGCGCACCAGCACCTCGAGCGCGCCGCAGTCGCGAGCCGACAGCGCCTGGCGCAGGCGGCGCTCGTCGAAGACCAGCTGTTCGAGCACCTCAAACCCGCGGTCGGCGGCCGGTAGCGCATCACCGGAGAGGTAGGCGATGTCGGGGTCGAGCTGCCAGAGTCCGTGCCGTGCGCCGTAGTGGCGCACCAGCCCGGCCCGCACCACGGCGCCGTCCGGGTCGACGATCCAGCGACCGGCCGGCCGCACGCCGCAGTCGCCGGGGTCGGTGTCGGTCAGCTGCTCGCCGCGGTCCAGCATGTTGGCCCGCCGGCCCACGCCGGGCCGCGCCAGCCCGGCCGACCACAGGCAGGCTTCCCGGACCGAACCCCGATACGACGTCACCTCGATCTCGCCGCCGAAGCCCAGGCGCCGCACCTCATCGAAATCGATTCCGGGAGCGCACTTTACGACGAAGTGCCGGTCGCGGTAGGTGTCGAGCAGCGAGCCCAGGCCGGGCCGGTAGTCGTCGATACGCAACCGGCGCCGGCCCTCGACGCGCCGGGCCGGGTCGGCGACGAGCACGGCGTCGCGGGTGATCGGGCGCAGGGCGTCGGCGCGGCAGAGCAGGGCCGCATCCCCCACGTTGTGGCGGGCCATGGCCAGCCGCACCGGGTCGATATCGCTGCCCACCGCGGTGACCCCGCAGGCCCGCAGCGCGGCGAGCTCGGTGCCGATCGAACAGGTCGCGTCGTGCACGACGAAATCGGGGGCGGCGCCGGCCAATCGCCGGGCCCGGTGCAAGGCCACCGGCGCCGCGGTGGCCTGCTGCAGCGCCTCGTCGGTGAACAGCCACGCCGGCGTCGCAAGGCCGCCGAGTTTGTCCACCGCGCGGCGGCGCAACAGGACCGTCTCCACCAGGATCGCGGCGCGGTCGCCGAATCGTCGCGGGCGGCGGCGCTGGAGGCCATCGTCGACCTGCACACCTTCACCCCGGGCGACCTGGAGCGGATGGCCGCCAACGCCGGGGCCGCCCAGGTGCGGACCGTCAGCGAGGAGTTCACCGCCGCGATGTTCGGCTGGCCGGTGCGCACCTTCGAGGCGTCGGTGCCGCCCGGGCGGCTGGGCTGGGGCTGGGCGAAGTTCGCCTTCAACGGCTGGAAGACGCTGAGCTGGGTGGACGCCAACGTGTGGCGCCGTGTGGTGCCGAAGGGCTGGTACTACAACGTGATGGTGACCGGGGTCAAACCCTCCTGAGTGGTGGGCTGCGGTTCAGCGCGCAAGACGTCGGCTACCTGCGGTCGGCCGCGGGTGCCGCGGCGCTGGCGGAGGTCGCCCGGCTCGTGCTGACCGACGCCACCCGGGTCGCCGACGTCGCCGCCGCCCGCG
>NZ_LZKV01000050.1:0-665 GCF_001672995.1 Mycobacterium sp. 1482292.6
GCCGTGGGTGTTTTTTCGGGTGGTCCAGCCGCCGGGGCGTAGTAGGCGGTGGTGGGGGCCGCAGGCGAAGGTGAGGTCGTTGACGTCGGTGGTGTGGCACTTGCTGTAGTCGGTGACGTGGTGGACTTCGCAGTAGTAGCCGGCCACGGTGCAGCCGGGGCTGCTGCAGCCGCGGTCTTTGGCGTACAAGACGATTCGTTGGCCGGGTGAGGCGAGGCGTTTGGTGTGATAGAGCGCCAGGGCCTTGCCGTTGTCGAAGATGGCCAGATAGTGGTGGGCGTGGCGGGCCAGGCGGATGACATCGCTCATCGGCAGCAGGGTGCCGCCGCCGGTCAACCCGCGCCCGGCCGCCGCTTCGAGGTCGGCCAGCGTGGTGGTGACGATGATGGAGGCGGGTAACCCGTTGTGCTGCCCCAGTTCTCCCGACGCTAACAGCGCACGCAGTGCGGCGTTGAGTCCGTCGTGCTGGCGTTGGGCGGCCGAGCGTGGGTCGTGGTCGATGGCGTCTTGGGTGGGTGCGCCGTCGACGCAGGGCGTGTCGTCGTGGGGGTTGCACATGCCGGGGGCGGCGAGTTTGGCTAGGACGGCTTCCAGGGTGGCGCGGGCTTCGGGGGTGAGCCAGCCGCGCAGCGCCGACATGCCGTCGGCCTGCTGGTTGCCCAGGG
>NZ_LZKV01000051.1:0-6967 GCF_001672995.1 Mycobacterium sp. 1482292.6
AGCACGGCGCAGCCGGGCGCCGCGGGTCACCACCATCGACTCAGTGGTGATCGCCAGCACGGCGCAGCCGGGCGCCGGGGGCACTCCCCAGCTCCGCGGGGACCCCGCCCGCTTGCGGGGGACGGGTCACCACCATCGGCTCAGTGACCGGAGACACCCAGGGCGGCCGCCAGTTCGGGCGCGGTGGTGACCGGCAGGTCGCACACCTGGCCGCGGCAGACATAGGCGGCGTCGGCGCCTGCGACTCGGGGCCGGCCGGCCAGCAGCGGCGACGAATCCACCGGCCCGCCCAGCACGATCGCCCCGCCGGGCGCCAGCCGACGGGCCTCGGCCAACAGAGCCGACGCCGACGGATCGCAGGCAACCGCGATCTGCAGCGGCCCGCGCACCGCGGCTTCAGCGACGGCCAGCCAGTGTCCGGCCGACCGCGGCGCGCGCTCCAGCAGCACCGAGTGCGCGCCGAGCGAGGCGGTGACCGCCCGCAGGTAGCGCTCGGTGCGGTCGCCGTCGACCAGGTGCGCCGCGGTCAGTAGCGCCTCGGTGATCGACGACGCCCCCGACGGGGTCGCCCCGTCCAGCGGGTCGGCCGGCCGCAGCACCAACTGCTCGGCATCGTCGGCGGTGTCGAACCAACGACCGGGCCGCTGGGGGTCGGCGAAATGGGCCAGCGCGGTGTCGAGCAGCTCGGCGGCCGCGGTCAGCCAGGTGTCCTCGGCGGTGAGCTGGTACAGCGCGAGCAGGCCGGTGGCCAGCATCGCGTGATCCTCGAGGATGGCGGCGCTGTCGCCGACCACCCCGCCCAGGCTGGCGCGTCGCAACCGGCCGTCGACGACGTGCAAATCCAACAGCGTTCGCGCGCAACGCATTGCCGCCTGCGCCAATTCGGGTTCGTCGAGCGCCACGCTGGCCTCGGCCAACGCGGTGATCGCCAGGCCGTTCCAGGAGGTGACGACTTTGTCGTCACGCCCGGGCTGGACCCGGGCGCGGCGGGCCGTCAGCAGCGCGGCACGCACGCGCTCCAGCCGTTGCGAGTCCTCGGGATCGGCGGGGGCCTGCAGCACCGAGGTGCCGTGCTCGAACGTTCCGCTCTCGGTGACCGCGAAAACCCTTGCCGCCCAAGGGCCGTCGTCAGGCCCGAGCACCTCGTTGAGTTGCGCCGGTGTCCACACATAGGTCGAACCCTCGCGGCCGTCGGCGTCGGCGTCCAGCGACGAGGTGAACATCCCACCGTCGGCCAGCTCGACGAGCAGGAACCGGGCGGTCGCCGCGGTGACCCGGCGCGCCAGCGGGTCCCCGGTGCGCCGGGCCCAGTGCGCGTAGGCGCGCAGCAGCAGCGCGTTGTCGTACAGCATCTTCTCGAAATGCGGTACCACCCAGGCGTTGTCGACGCTGTAGCGAGCGAAGCCGCCGCCGAGCTGGTCGTAGATGCCGCCGCGGGCCATCGCGTTGCCGGTGTGGGTCACCGCCGTAAGCGCCTCCGGTGAGCCGGTGCGCTCGAAGTGGCGCAGCAGCGCCTCGAGCAACGCCGACGGCGGGAACTTGGGCGCACCGCCGAACCCGCCGTGCACCGCGTCGCGGTCCTCGAGCACCGTGGCGACGGCGTGGTCGCACAGCTGCGGCGCTATGGAAGGACCACCGCCCGGCAGACCGGACGAGAGCCGGCGCAACTCGCCGGCGATGCGGTCGGAGGCCTCCTCGACCTCGCCACGGCGCTCCCGCCAAGTGGTCGAGACGGCCGAAAGAAGTTGCAGGAAACCCTCTTTCGGATAATAGGTGCCACAGAAGAAGGGGCGCCCATCCGGCGTCAGGAAGCACGTCATCGGCCAACCGCCGTGCCCGTTGAGCGCGACCGTGGCGTTCATGTACACCGCGTCGATGTCCGGGCGTTCCTCACGGTCGACCTTGATGCAGACGAACCCGGCGTTCATCGCGGCGGCCACGTCGTCGTCTTCGAACGATTCGTGGGCCATGACGTGGCACCAATGGCAGGCGGCATAGCCCACCGAGAGCAGGATCGGCACGTCGCGCTCGGCGGCGGCGGCCAGCGCCTCGGGGGTCCATTGCTGCCAGTGCACGGGGTTGTCGGCGTGCTGGCGCAGGTATGGACTGGTCGCCAGCCCAAGGGTATTCGTCGCTGCCGGGTCAGCCGGGCTCATCGCCGGGTCCCGCGGCGCGCGGCGGGCCGCCCCCGTCGTCCGGGGTGGTGGAGGGGTCGACCGTGTCGGTGCCCTCGTCGGCGGCCTGGTCGGGTTCCGGGTGCTTGGGATCGAACGATTCCGGCACCTTCTTCAGCTGCCGGTTCATCGACCGGATGAGAAACAGCGTGGCGATCACCAGCAATACGACGATGAGCAGCCCGACCGGGCTGGCCTTGCCGAAGTCGGGACCGGTGTGGTGTGGGGGCCCGTCGGCTTGCCAGCCGGCGGCGGTCACGACGAGAAAGAGGTGGTTCACGCGTCGCTCTCGATCCCGGCGAACAGGTCGTCCTCGGGCAGCGACACCGGGACCCGCGAGCGGGCCAACTCGAATTCCTCGGTGGGCCAAAGCCGTTGCTGCCAGGCGATCGGAGCGGCGAAGAAGTCGTGGTCGGGGTCGATCTGGGTGGTGTGCGCCCGCAGCGCGTCGTCGCGCTGGCTGAAGTACGCCGAGCATTCGACCCGCGTGGTCACCCGGGACTCGAACGGATCGTGCGCGGCGTCCCAGTGCTCGAGCCACTTCTTGAACGGCGGTTCCTGGCCGTGCTTGACGGCCTCGTCGTGCAGCAGCTGCATCCGGGCCCGCAGGAACCCGTGGTTGTAGTAGAGCTTGGACACCGACCACGGTTCGCCGGCGTCGGGGAAGCGCCGGTAGTCGCCGGCCGCCTCGTACGCGCCCACCGAAACCTGGTGGCAGCGAATGTGATCGGGGTGGGGGTAGCCGCCGGTCTCGTCGTAGGTGGTCATCACGTGCGGACGGAACTCGCGGACCACGCGGACCAGCGCCCCGATCGACTCCTCGAGCGGCACCAGCGCGAAACAGCCCTCGGGCAGCGGCGGCGGCGGGTCGCCCTGGGGCAATCCGGAGTCAACGAAACCCAGCCAGGTGTGCTCGACGCCGAGGATCTCGGCGGCCTTGGCCATCTCGTCACGGCGGATCTCGGCGATGTGTCCGTGCACCTCCGGCAGGTCCATCGCCGGGTTGAGAATGTCGCCGCGCTCACCGCCGGTCAACGTCACCACCAGGACGCGATGGCCTTCGTCGGCGTAGCGGGCCAGCGTGGCCGCGCCCTTGCTGGACTCGTCGTCGGGGTGGGCGTGCACCGCCATCAACCGCAATTCGCTCACGTGCTCCCTTTGTCACTTCTGGTGGTCGCCCGGTCTGACCCTATAATTCCAGTTCCTAGTTCGTTGCATGCTGTCGGCCGGTGCCGGGCAGCCCACCACCAGGCGAAATCAGCCATGACCGAAGCCCCGATTCCGCGTCCGGAGGCCCGCTATGGGCGCTCCCGGCTGTCGCGCGTCCCCCGGCGGTGGGTGATCGTCACGCTGGGCGCGCTGGTCGTGGTGGCCGGACTCGTCATTGCCGTCATCGGTTATCACCGGTTCGGCACCAGCGACGTCAAGGGGACGACGGCCGGCTATCGGGTGATCGACGACCAGACCGCGTCGATAACGATCAGCGTGACGCGATCGGATCCGTCCCGGCCGGTGGACTGCATCGTGCGGGTCCGGTCGAAGGACGGCAGCGAGACGGGCCGCCGGGAACTGCTGGTCCCGCCGTCGGATGCCGCCACCGTGCAGGTGACCACGACGGTGAAATCCTTCGAGCCGCCGGTGGTCGCCGACATCTATGGCTGCGGCACCGATGTGCCCGCCTACCTGCGCCCGGCGTGACCTCGCAGATCCACAGCGAACTGCGAATATGGGGTCATCAACTGTTTGCGCGGTGGTAACATGGGTGAATGCACGGTTCCGGTTGGGACCGTGTTGCTGCATTAGCGGACGTGAGCAAAACGGAGCGGCAGCACACGGGGAGGCACCCGCGCACACCGGGCGGCGGAGCTAACAGGACTCAACGCGGACTCGCGGAACAACATACGAGGAGCACGACGAGATGACGGACACTTCCGTGACCTGGCTGACCCAGGAGTCACACGACCGGCTCAAGGCCGAGCTCGACCAGTTGATCGCGAATCGTCCGATCATCGCCGCGGAGATCAACGACCGCCGCGAGGAGGGCGACCTGCGCGAGAACGGCGGCTACCACGCCGCCCGCGAGGAGCAGGGCCAGCAGGAGGCCCGCATCCGCCAGCTGCAGGACCTGCTCAACAACGCCAAGGTCGGCGAGGCGCCCAAGCAGTCCGGCGTCGCGCTGCCCGGTTCGGTGGTCAAGGTCTACTACAACGGCGACAAGTCCGACACCGAGACCTTCCTGATCGCCACCCGCCAGGAGGGCGTCAACGACGGCAAGCTCGAGGTCTACTCGCCCAACTCACCGCTGGGCGGCGCCCTGATCGACGCCAAGGAGGGCGAGACCCGCAGCTACGTGGTGCCCAACGGCAACACGGTCGAGGTCACGCTGGTCAGCGCGGAGCCTTACCACTCCTAGCCAGCCGCGTTAGGCGAGCGCCCGGCCAGCCGGGCGCGATCGCACGTGCGCCCGGCTAACAGGGCATTCGCGCTCGCGATCGCCGCTAGTGCAGGGCCTGCTCCAGATCGGCCAGCAGGTCGGCGATGTCTTCGATGCCGACCGACAGGCGCACCAGATCGTCGGGGACTTCCAATTGCGACCCGGCCGTCGACGCATGCGTCATGGCGCTGGGGTGCTCGATCAGCGACTCCACCCCGCCCAGGGACTCCGCCAGGATGAACACCCGGGTCTTAGCGCACAGGTCGCGGGCGGCGTCGCGGCCGCCGCGCATGCGGACCGAAACCATGCCGCCGAAGCCGCGCATCTGCCGCGCGGCAACCTGGTGGCCGGGGTGTGAGGGCAGGCCGGGATAGAGCACCGTGCCCACCGCGGGATGCCCGGCGAGGAATTCCGCAACGGCCGAAGCGTTTTCGCTGTGCCGCTGCATGCGCAGCACCAGGGTCTTCAGGCCGCGCATGGTCAGGTAGGCGTCGAACGGGCCGGGCACCGCGCCCGCACCGTTCTGCAGGAACGCGAACGCCTCGTCCAGCTCCTTGTCGTTGGTGACCAGCGCGCCGCCCACCACGTCGGAGTGTCCACCGATGTATTTGGTGGTCGAGTGCAGCACGATGTCGGCACCCAGCGTCAACGGCTGCTGCAGCGCGGGCGAGGCAAACGTGTTGTCCACCAACACCTTTGCCGAACTCTGCTGGCCCAGCTCGACCAGGGCGGCGATGTCGGCGATCGAAAGCAGCGGATTGGTCGGCGTTTCCGCCCAGATCAGTCGGGTTCGCGGCGTGATCGCGGCGGCGACGGCGTCCAGCTCATGCAGGGCGACCGGGGTGTACTCGACGTTCCACTGGGTGAAGACCTTGTCGATCAGCCGGAAGGTGCCGCCGTACGCGTCGTTCGGGATGACGACGTGGTCGCCGGGCCGCAGCACCGCGCGCAGGGCGCAGTCCGTGGCGGCCATGCCGGACCCGAAGGCCCGCCCGTAGGCGCCCTCTTCGACGGCGGCCAGCGCGGCTTCCAGCGCGGTCCGGGTCGGGTTGCCGGTGCGCGCGTATTCGAACCCGCCGCGCAGGGCGCCGACGCCGTCCTGGGCGAAGGTGCTGCTGGCGTAGATCGGGGCGTTCACCGCGCCGGTCGCCGGGTCCGGCCGATAGCCGGCGTGGATCGCTTTGGTGGCCAGTCCGGTGAACTCGTGGGGTGCGTCGTCGCTCATCGACGCTCAGCCTAGGTGACGGCCGGCCTCTCGGCGCCGTCGATCGGCAGGCACACCGTCGTCATGATCTTGTCCGCCAGCGTCTGGCGCTTCGAATCCCACAGCGGGAAAAGGAAACCGATGAAGCAGATGATCGCGTCGACGAAGTGCGCCAGCGCGCGCACCACCGACATCCCGAAGCCCAGCGGCTGACCGGTGACTTCGCTGACCACCTTGAACTTCAGCACCGACTTGCCGACGCTCGAGCCCGTGGCACCCTGCCGGTAGCCGTAGTTCCAGATCAAATAGAACAGCCCGATGATCGACGCCAGCCACTGCGCCACCATGCCGACGGTCGAGTTCTGGGTGGCGCAGTACTGGTTGACCGAGTACTGAGTGACGTCGGTGATGCAGGCGGTCTGCTGGGTGGCGACCAGGATCGCGGTGCCGATGCCGTGCACGACGACGTACGGGAGGATGTCGATGATGAAGGCCAGCGCGCGGGTCAGCCACGGCGTGTACTGCTCCGTCGGCAGCGTGCGGATCGCCGGTCCGGGTGGTGGGGGCGCGTAGCCGCCGGTGATGGCGGGCGAGGTGGCCGGCAGCGTCTCCGAACGCGAACTGCTGTCCGCGGTCTTCGAGGGGCGGGCGAAACTGGCCGACGCGGTGTCGCTGCACATGAGCCCCCCGTTGCCGATGATCGGCGCCGGCGAACTGGTCAGCGCGGCCGGCAAGGCGCTGCGCGATTGGGACGCGTTGATGGTGGTCGAGGAGGGCAAACCGGTCGGGGTGATCACCCGGTATGACTTGCTGGGTTTCCTCTCCGACGGGCCGCGGGGGCTGTCCGGGCGCCGCTAGCCTTCGATGCCGCGCGTGGCCGTCGGCGCGCGCCGCGCGTCTCGCCCGGCCGCGAGCCGCTCGGGTACTGTTTCCGCTGTCCCAGCCAGGGGCCCAGCTGACCCGGAGTGGAAGGTTGCCCATGACAGATCAACCGCCCGGCGGCGCTTACCCGCCGCCTCCCTCGTCGCCCGGGTCTGCGGGTGGGCAGCAACCGCCATCGGGTGGGCAGGAGAATCCGCCTACGCCGCCTCCGCCGCCGCCATCCGGCGGCGCGTCCTATCCGCCACCCCCGCCGCCGCCCGGCGGGTCCTACCC
>NZ_LZKV01000052.1:0-13334 GCF_001672995.1 Mycobacterium sp. 1482292.6
GCGGCCGGCGCTCGGGTGGAGCGTTTTGACCTGCGGTGATTGGTGGTCCCGGCTGGGATCGAACCAGCGACCTTCCGCGTGTGAAGCGGACGCTCTCCCACTGAGCCACGGGACCGGCGCCGAGACGGCGAACGACGTCGAAGACTAGCACGCGCCGGCCCCGACAATACCGGCCGCCGTGTGACGGCTCGACGCGGCTGACCGGCCCCAATCCGACCGGCCCTGCCGCCGCTTCGTATTGCAGGCGCCGTCCAGCCCCGATAAGTTCGCTGTATGCGAACGTGCGCCGGGTCGTGAACCGGGCTGCAATGCGCATCCAGGTGCACGTCCGGCAAGTTAGCGAGTTTGCTCGTCGCGCCGGGCGCCTGGCCGGAATCTCTTCGTTCGTCAACGGCTCCTGACGCCGACGCTCATGGTGGTGGGGTTGGTGCTAACGGGGACGCGGGCCGCGGAGGCCGAGGCCGTCTCCCAATTCCTCGATACCTGCCGGGCCGAACCCGCGTGCCTGCTGGTGGAGGGTGAGGCCGGTATCGGCAAGACCACGTTGTGGCTGGCCGCGCTGGAGCAGGCCCGTGAGCAAGGGATGCGTGTTCTCACCGCGCGTGCGGCAATCACGGAATCGGTGACGGCCTACATCTCGCTGGCCGACCTGCTGTCGACCGTCGATCGTGCGGTGCTTGACGCGCTACCCGGACCCCAGCGCCTGGCGATCGACCGGATCCTGTTGCAGGTCAGCGACGACGGCCTGACGACCGATCAGCGTGCGGTCGCGGCGGCGTTTCTCTCGGTCGTCGACATCCTGGCCGAAAACACTCCGGTGCTGGTGGCCATCGACGACCTCCAGTGGCTGGACCCCTCGAGCGCTCGCGTGGTGGCATTCGCGGCACGACGGTTTTCCGGTCCGGTCGGCCTGCTGGCGACCGTGCGCACCGGTGACGGTGACGATGTGTCATGGCTGCAGCTCGAAAAGCCGAACGCCACAAGGCGAATGACACTCAACCCCTTGGCCATCGGCGCGCTGCACCAGGTCATCACCGCACGGTTGGGCCGCTCGTTTTCCCGGCACGCCATGCTGCGCATCCACGAGGCGTCCGGCGGTAACCCGTTCTACGCCATCGAGTTAGCGCGCACCATCCCCGAGGGCGAAACGGGCATCGAGATGACGCTGCCCACCACCTTGACCGGGCTGATGGCCTCCAAGATCGGCGTGCTGGATGAGGATCTTCGCGACATCCTCCTCGCCGCCGCATGCCTGGCCAGGCCGACCATGGAAGCCGTCTCGCAGGCGACCGCCCGGGACGTCCAGGAGTGCGTGGACCGACTGTTGGACGCCGAGCGGCGCGGCATCGTGACCATCGATCGCAACCGTGTGCGGTTCACCCACCCGCTGCTCACCGCCGCGGTCTATACGATGGCCACACCCACACAGCGGCGCGTCATGCACAGGCGGTTGGCGACCGTGGTCGACCACCCGGAATTGCGGGCTCGCCACCTGGCGCTGGCCGCCACCCACGGTGATGCGGAGACGCTGACGGCCCTCGATGCCGCAGCCGAGTTGGCCAACAGGCGCGGGGCGCCGGCGGCCGCCGCGGAATTCATCGAGTTGGCCAACGAGCTCGGCGCCGTCAGTCCTGAACGCCAGATTCGCTGCGCCGCATTCCATTTCAGCGCCGGCGACGCCGCACGCGCGCGGAGCATCCTCGAGGAAGTCATCGGGACGCCCGCGCCGGCGAATGTACAGGCCGAGGCGCTCAGCCTGCTGGGGCGGTGGGCGTTGCTCGACGGCAGTTCACGGGACGGCGCCCGAAAGCTGCAACGGGCCGCGGATGCGGCCGCCGGAGACGACAGGCTGCTAAGCCACATACTCACGACATTATCGTTCGCACGCCTCAACATTCACGAGTTCGACGCCGCCATCGACGCGGTTGACGAGGCGGTCGTCACGGCGTCCCGGCTGGACGACCGTCAGCTGCTGAGCCAGGCGTTGAGCATGCGCGTGCTGGTGCGATTTCTGGTCGGCGAGGGTTTCGACGAAGAGGAATTACGGACCGCATTGACGCTGGACGACGGCGACGATCCGTCCTCGGCCACGATCTGGCCGACCCTACATCGCGCCGAATTGCTCATCGGCACAGGAAGACTCGACGACGGGCGCCGGGAACTCAGGGCAATTCGGCAACGCTATATCGACCGCGGCGCCGAAAGCGAAATGATGGTCGGCGCGTTCCACAGCGCGCTCAATGAGATGTGGCGCGGTGACTTCGCGGAGGCCTCGCTCATCGGGGAGGACGCACTGCAACGTGCGCGCCAGCTCGACGCGGACCTGCCGCTGGCCGTGGCGCTGATGATCCAGGCGCTGGTGGCCGCCTACGCCGGCGACGAGGCGGTCGCGCGCCGCGATGCCACCGCCGCCTTGGCCGCCGCCGAGCGCTGCGACTCGCCCGCGCTGGTCACCGTCTGGCCCACCAGCACGCTCGGCTTCCTCGAGGTTTCGCTGGGCGACTACGAAGCCGCGCTGCAGGCACTTTCACCGCTGCTGAGTGAGTTCGAGCGAAGCCCGCGCGCCACAGAAATTTTCGTCACCCCTTTTCTGCCCGATGCCGCCGAAGCCCTGATTCAGCTCGGACGGCTCGATGAGGCGCGGCCCCTCATCGACGTCTTGGAGGCCAACGGACATCGATTGGGCAGGCCGTGGATGCTGGCGTCGGGTGCGCGTTGCCGGGCAATGCTGCTGGCCGGGGGCCGAGACCTCGGTGCGGCGCTGGCGGCCGCGCGACGGGCGATGGCCGAACACGAGCGGTTGCCCATGCCATTTGAGCGCGCCCGCACGCAGTTGCTACTCGGAGAGATCCTGCGCAGGCAGCGCAGCCGGGAGAATGCCGCCGCGGCGATGCGGGCGGCGGTGGATACGTTCGTGGAGCTGGGCACGCCGCTGTGGGTGCGGCGCGCGCGAAGCTCGTTGGAGCGCATCACTTTCGGCCGAGCCGACGCCCAGGTGCTGACGCCGGCCGAGCGCCGGATCGCCGATCTGGCGGCGGCGGGCAAGACCAATCACGACATCGCCTCGGGGCTGTTCATCAGCCCCAAGACCGTCGAGGTCCACCTCTCACGGATCTACCGCAAGCTCGGCATCCGGTCGCGCGCCGAACTCGGCCGCCGCCTCGACCAACTGGAAGTCGATTCCTGACACGGCGCCCGGCCGCCGGAAAGTGTAGGGAAATCCCTAATTGATACGGCGGGCGCTGCGGGCGTTTGCTGGACCCACCGCGCGGGCGGCGGTTGCCTCATCGACGAACAAGAGACATACGGGCGAGACCGTGTGTCGCGCATATCGAAAGGAACGCCATGCCAACGACTCCGCGCTTGCACACCATGGTTGCTGTGCTCGCGGCCGTCGCCATCGCCGCTAGCAGCGCACCGCAGGCGATGTTGCCGAGGGCCCAGGCCCACCCGGGCCAACACACCGTGGTGTACCGGATCCTCGGCGGTGGTGACGTCTTCTCCGTCATCCCCGACCCCGGAACACCGGTGTATCCGGCGAGCACCACCACCTGGGTTTCGGTGCCCTGGTCGCAGACCGTGCAGGTCAACGGTAATCCGTACCTGGCGTTGAACTACACCGATAAAACTGGCGGTCCGCACGACTGTGCGATTCAGGTGGACGGCCAGCCCGTCCCGCTCACCGAACACACGACCGGTAGGTGCGCGTACCAGATCCCCGGCCCCGCGCAGTAATACGCGGACGGCGACGACAACGACACGAAGGAGAGCAGCGGTGAAGCATGGGATCGTCGTCGGCGCAGCCGGTATGGCCGTCGTCATCGCGAGTTGTGCTGGCTGTTCCGGTAAGTCAAACACGGGCGCATCAAACCCGCCGGCGCCCGCCGGACCGCAGGTCATCGTCGACGGCAAGAGCCAGAACGTGACCGGCGCGGTCACCTGCAACCCGTCCGGGAACAGGATCACCATCGGCATCGGCGACGCGGCCAACGGTCTGGGCGCGGTGATCAGCACCGACAACCCGCCCATTGTTCACGCGGTCGGGCTCGGCATCGTCGACGGCATCACGCTCGGCTATTCCGACGCCGCACCGGGTCAGGGCGGATCCGCCGGGGCCGCGGCAAGCGGCAAGTCCTACCAGATCAAGGGCACCGCGACCGGTGCCGACACCAGCGACCCGCACCAACCGAAGCCGGTAACCAAGCCCTTCGAGTTGGACGTGACCTGCCCTTAGAAGGGAACGCAACCGATGTCCATCAAACGTCTCGCCGCAGCAGCCGGAGTCGCTGCGGGCCTGGGTTTGTCCGTCGCGGGGGTCAACGCGGGACTCGCCGGCTCCGCCCCGCCGTTGGACCCGCCGCCGTGCCCCAACGGGCAAAAGGGCTGCTCCGGTGTCCCCAACCCCGGCCCCGGGTATGGGGGCACGGGGACGGTGCCTGCTCCCGGGTCACACGTTCCCGGGGCCGGCGGCGCAACGCCGACGACCACGCCGCCGCGAAACAGCACCCCGCCGCCGACCACCTCGAAGCCGTGGAGTACCACTCCGCCGCCGACCACCTCGAAGCCGTGGAGTACCACTCCGCCGCCGACCACCTCGAAGCCGTGGAGCACCACTCCGCCGCCGACCACGTCTGCGCCGTGGAGCACCACTCCGCCGCCGACCACGTCTGCGCCGTGGAGCACTCCCGGACCGACACCCTCGCAGTGGAGCACTCCGGCGCCCACGACCTCGATACCGTTCTCGTGCCCCGCCTGGCATCCGGACTGCACCCCTGCCAACCAAAACCCGGGTCCCAGCCCCAGCGCCGGCCCCGGATACGGGGGCGCCGGCTCCACGCCGCCGTCACCCTCGGCGCCGTGGGGCGGCTCGCCGCAACCGACCCCCAACCGCCCGATCCTCAACGCGCCGAACTATCAGCCGCCACACGAGCCCTACTACCCGCCGCGTGGTCCGATCTTGCGCGGCGCTCCGCAAGTCGGCGGCCCCGTCGACCTGCCCGGCGGCTTCTGGATTCCGGGTCAGGGGGCGCCGCCGCCGCCGCGGCCGAACGGCTACGGCTGGAATGACGGCCCGGCTCCGGGCCAGCCCCCGCCCAACTGGGAGGGTCCGCCGCCTGCCGGTGGCTGGAACGGGCCACCGCCGGCCGGCGGTTGGAACCGCCCGTGGACCGGGCCACCGGTTGACGCATCCTATGGGCAGCGCTATTTCGCGCCGTTCACCTACAACACCTACACGGTCCTGCCGATCTTCAATTGGCAGTACGGCGGTTGGGGTTACTGGTTCGACGGCATCTGGACCCCGCTGTACTGAGCCACTGCGGGTGGCTATCGAATTCGCTTCAGGCACAGACATACTCAAGAAGAATCGGCTAGATACTCACTGGGCCAAGCGAATTCGGCGACCACTTCAGTCGAAGGCGAGCGACCATCCGATGACGGCGCTGATCCGTTCCGCGGGTGCGCCCGCGTCGACGCAGACCCGCGCGACGGTTTCCGCCGATTCGGCGGCGAAGATGCCGAAGGCATACTCATCCGCGGGAACCGCCAACGCCATCAGCAGTCGGATCTGGCTGCCGCTCGCCGCCACGGATGTCGCGCTGTCGTTGAGATGTCCGGCCGTCTCATTGATGAAGTGCGCGTGCGCGTCAGGGCCGTACCACTCGACCAGAAAGCGTTCCAAGCCCGCGCCGGGGATCACCATTGCCCCACGCTATTGCGCTGCACGGGCAGCCGATATCAGGGATATTCCTACTCTTTGGCCCTCGCGACGGCGCCCCGACGTAGGCTCGCGCGGTATTGCCTGATCGTGCCCGCTGAGCGACCATGAACTGCATGAGTAAGGTAACCCTAACTACCGAGCTGCCGATCCCGGTCGAGACGGCGTCCGCACTGGCGCGCAAGCCCGAGCTGATGCGGCACGTGTTGAGCCCGGTGCTGCGGGTGTACCGGCTCGACGTCCCCGAGCGCATCGAGGTGGGCACCCAAGGATCGGCGCGGTTCTGGTGGTTCGGCGTGATCCCGGCCTGGACGCATCACCTCACCATCAAGCGACTCGAGCCGACCGAGATCTACACCAACGAGCACGGCGGACCCGTCCGGACCTGGAATCACCGCCTGACGTTCGAACCCATCGACGAGCGCAGCTGCCGCTACACCGACGAGATCGAAACGGACGACGGCCTGCACGGGCTGCTCACCCGCGCCTTCGTCCGGGTGATGTTTCGTCACCGGCATCGGCGATGGCGCAAGCTCGCGCGGATCCTGCACTGACAGCGCACACCCGAGAGAGGACGGCGAACCATGGTCGGAAATCAAGAAGGCGTCGGCATGCTGAAACTCGAATGCCCGCAACGCCATCCCGTCGGCAGAATCCTCAAAGACGCCCCGCATCAATCCGTCCAGTTCGACCCCGGGGCTCAGGTCGGGCCGCGGCGGTTCTGGCCGGACGAAGACGAACAACCAAACTTCAAGGCGCTCTGCAGGTTCTGCGACAAGCCGGTGGGGGACGCCACGTCGACCCTGCAGTCCAAGCTCTCCTCGGTGATCGCCGACGCGTCCGCGACGGCGGAGACGGCGACGCTGCCTTACGTGTAGGCGGGGGGTCGGCCCGATACTGTAAGAGCTACAGTAGCGGCGCGACGCATCCGCGGAGCCGACCCGAGAGGAGTCCCGTGGCGCAGACACCGCAGAACACCCCCCGTCCGCCCGACGGCGACTGGCTGGGCACGCCGTACCTGCGCTTCGAGCGCCACGGACCGATCGCCGTGTGCACCATCGACCGGCCCGAAGCGCGCAACGCGCTGAGCCCGGCCATGTACTTCGGAATCCGTTATGCGGTGGGACGTCTCAACGAGGACCCGGATCTGGCCGGGCTGGTGCTCACCGGCACCGGCGACGTCTTCGCCCCCGGCGGCGACATGGGCGGCGGGGGAGGCGAGGACAACTGGATCACCTTCGGTTCGGCGCTCGGCATGGACGTGACGCCGTTCGACGCCGTGCGCACCTCGGCCAAGCCCATCGTCTCCGCGGTCAACGGGCTGTGCCAGGGCGGCGGGTTCCAGATCGCGTTGTGCAGCGACCTGTCGGTGGTCAGCGATCGGGCGACCTTCCGGGTGCCCGAGTTGTTCCGCGGCTACGCCGACACCTACTACAGCCAGATGCTCACCCGCGTCATCGGGCCGGTGCGCACCCGCGACCTGATGTTCACCGGTCGGGTGCTGACCGCGGTCGAAGCCCTCGACTGGGGCCTGGTCACCAGGGTGGTGCCGCACGAGGGCCTGCTTGACGCGGCGAACGAGCTACTGGCGCAGTGCTGTCGAACCGCACCGCGTGCCCGCGGCGTCATCAAGTCCAGCATCGACGGTTACCTGGGCCTCTATGACCGCATCGGCATGACCGCCAGCCTGTCCGACGCCGAGGCCATCGAAGGCTTCCGCTCCTTCAAGGAGCGCCGCTCGCCCGACTGGGTGCATCCAGAGCTGCGCGTGCAGGGACGCCTATAAGTCGATCCACTCGCCGTGCGGGGCGACCCTGAGCACGTCGCTGATGCCGGCCTGATCGAACGCCGCGACGAATTCGTCGACGCCCTCGGCGAAATGGGCCCAGCCGTCGACGTGGGCGGGGATTACCGTCCTGGCGCCAAGCAACTCGGCCGCGGCCGCCGCGCGCGCCGCGGTCAGCGTCAACGGCCGCCCACGCTCCTTGGTGGGCACGCTCGCCGCACCGGCGAACAGCACGGCGATGTCGACCCGACCGACGCGATCGGCGACGTCTTTGACCGCGGTCATGGAGGCGTTGTCGCCGCTGAGGTACACCGTCGGCAGGCCCGGCCCGGACAGCACGAAACCCGTCACCTCGCAGTTGATGTGGCCGCCGGCGTCGCGCCGGCCGTCGGCCGGACCGTGGACCGCCGGAACCGCTTGCACGGTAAGCGACGTGGATGCGCCGTTGAGTTCGTGGGACTGCCAGGGCGCCACGCCGACCGCCGGCGGACCCAACCGGCCCGCGGCGTCGGGATGGGTGAGCAGCAGGGGCGCGGCCAGCGCCATGCGGCGGCCCTCGTCGTCGAAGTTGTCGGGATGCTGGTCGTGGCTGACCAGCACCACATCCACCGGCCCGAGGGCCTCGACGCTCACCGCGGGACCGGTGAGCTTGGTCAGGTAGGCGTGTACGCCCGGCGGGTCGAACGTGGGGTCCATGACGATCCTGCGGCCGGCGATGTCGACGACTGTCGTGGGACCGCCCAGCACGCTGATCGCGCAGTCGCGGCGCGCGGCATCCAGGCGGGTGCTCATATGCCCCGCGCCCTATCGCGCCAAAACGGTTCCCGCAGCTCGGTTTTCAGGATCTTCCCGCTCGCGTTGCGGGGGAGTTCGGCCACGAAGTCGACCGTGCGCGGACATTTGAAGCCGGCCAGATGCTCGCGGCAGAATTCGATGATGCCTTTCTCGTCGACCTCGCCGTCGGCCACCACGATCGCCTTGACCGATTCGCCCCAGAAGTCGTCGGGCACCCCGATCACCGCGGCGTCCTCGACGGCGGGATGCTCGATGAGCACGCTTTCCACCTCTGGGCCGTACACGTTCTCGCCGCCGGTGATGATCATGTCCTTGATGCGGTCCTCGATGTAGACGTAGCCGTCGGCGTCCAGCCGACCGATGTCGCCGGTGCGCACCCAATCGTCGGCGGTAATCGTCTCGGCCGTCGCGTCCGGCCGGTTGAGGTAGCCCGTCATGTTCTGGTTGCTGCGCACCCAGACCTCACCGGACTCGCCGGTCGCCAACGGGTTACCGGTCTCGGGGTCGGCGATGCGAATCTCGCAGCCCAGCACCGCCTTTCCGGCCGCCAGTTGCAGCTCGGGCCGCGCCGCGTCGCGGTGATCGTCGTCGGACAGCGCGGTGACCGCCCCGCACAGTTCCGTCTGCCCGTACACCTGCACGAATTTCGTGTTGGGCCAGGTGGACAGCGCGCGATGCAGCAGCGATAGCGGCATCGGTGCGGCGCCGTAGACGATGTAGCGCAGGCCGGCGAGGGCCGCGGTCGCCGCCTCACCCGCGTCCAGGAACCGGGCGATCACCGGCGGGACGAAGAACGCGTGCGTGGCGCCGGCCCGCACCGCGCCGATAAGCGTTGCCGCGTCGGGCTCACGGGTAATGAATGTCGGTGCACCCGAACGGATTCCGAATAGCGCATAGCCGATCCCGCCGACGTGGAACAACGGCATCGCCACCAAGTTGGCGTCGCCCTCGTCGAAGGGAAACGCCGGAGCCAGGTTGGACGCGTGATTGACCAGCGCGCGCTGGCTGAGCAGCACGCCCTTGGGGCGTCCGGTGGTGCCGGAGCTGTAAATCACCAACGCCGTCTCGTTTTCGTCGACGCTCGCGTCGGCCTGCGTCGGGGGCGCCGCGGCGAGCAACGATTCGTATTCTTCACCGACCTCGATGATGCGTTCCACACCCGGGACCCGCTCGGCGGCGGACACGGCCGCCGCACGCAGCTCGGCGCCGACGAGCAGCACGCGGGCGCCGCTGTCGGTGAGGACGTGGACGAGTTCGTCGCCGACCACTCGCCAGTTGACGACCGTGGTCACGACGCCGATCGAGGCGCCGGCGATGAGGACCTCGAGACAGGCGGGGTGGTTCTTGTCCAGGAAGGCCACGCACTGGCCCCGCTCGAGGCCGGCGGCGCGCAGCGCACCGGCGGCGCGACGGATCCGCGAGCTCCACTCGGCCCAGGACCACTGGCGTTCGCCGTACCGGATGGCGACCGCGTCGGGCCGGTGCTGTGCGTGTCGTTCGACGATGCCGGCGAGCGTCTCCGCCGTGCTGGTCGCCGTCTCGGCTGATGGCATGAACCCCTCCGCGGTCGATTCGTACCAGTTTGTAATACGCGGTCGGTTGCACGCGTGCGACGCCGACCCTCGCCCGCGCGGGTCGCTAGCGGCTCATTGCAGGGAGCTGATCATCATTCCGCCCTCGCCGGCGGCCTGACTGGTCGCGCTGCTGTCCTGGCGGAAGTCGATGAACGCCGATCGGCCGTTCGAGGCGTTCAGCAGCTCGGTGAACGTGCCGATCACCGGGATCGCGCCCTGCGGGTTCACCACGGTCGCGGTGTAGTCGACGGAGGCTTCCTGCTGGAAGTTGGGGCCGGGCAGGGGCTTGGTCTCGGGCGCGGTCAGGCGGTTCACGTCGGTCAGGATGGCCGATGCGCCGCCGGTGAACTGGTCGATGTCGGCCTGCAGCAGCCCGGCGGCGTCCGCGCCGCCCGCGGCTTTGACCGTGATCCGCAGCTGCGCGGTGGTGTCGGCGTTGTTCAGCGCCACCCAGTTCGGGCCGCGGTTTCCGACCGTCCAGCCGGGGGCCGCGGTGACCGAGACGCCCGGCGCGATGGCGACGGCGTCATCGGACAACAGCGCGACCGCGGCGGTTGGCGCGGCCCGGTCGACGGGGGAGCCGAGCAAGACCACCGCGGTGACGGCGGCCGCGCCGATCGCTCCGAAACGCCATCCGGTCCGGCGCGACCGCGCCCGCGGCTGAGGTATTGACATCGGCCTATCGTCCTCCAGCTGGCACGGCTATGTCCAAGACGGGTTTGCTATGGCTCGATACAGCCGGCCTATCGAACGACTGCATTGGTAAAGCCAACGGCGCGAACGTGTGTCACCATGACGGGGCCGAACCGCCCACCACCCGTGAAGGATGCGACATGGTGAACTCCGACCGCGCCCGTTCCCGCACCTTCGTCGTGACCGGCGCCGCGTCCGGAATCGGGTTGGCCACCGCGCGACGGTTGTTGGCCGAGGGCGGCACCGTGATCGGCGCCGACGTGGCCGCCCCGCCCGACGACCTGGGCGCGCGGTTCACCTTCGTCTCCGCCGACGTGACCGACGAAGCCGCGATCGCCGCGGTGCTGGCCGCCGTGCCGGGCCGCCTCGACGGCCTCTTCCACGCCGCCGGGGTCGCCGGGGGAGGCCCGGTGCACCTGCTCGAGCGCGCCGAATGGGATCGGGTGATCGGGATCAACCTCACCGGCACCTTCCTGGTGGCTAAGGCGGCCCTGGCGAAGATGATCGACCAACCCCGGGCCGACGGCGAACGCGGCTCGATCGTGACGGTCGCCAGCGTCGAAGGCCTGGAGGGCACCGCCGGGGGCAGCTCGTACAACGCGGCCAAGGGCGGCGTCGTGCTGCTCACCAAGAACATTGCCCTCGACTACGGGCCGAGCGGCATCCGGGCCAACGTCATCTGCCCCGGCTTCATCGAAACACCCATGGCGCACAGCGTCTTCAGCATTCCCGGCATGGAGGGACCGCTGGCCTCCATCACCAAGGAGCACGCCCTGCAGCGCCTGGGGCAGCCCGAGGAGATCGCCGCCATGGCCGCCTTCCTGCTCTCGCCCGACGCCTCCTTCGTCAGCGGCCAGGCGCTCGCCGTCGACGGCGGCTACACCGCCGGACGCGATCACGGTGTGGTCGAACTCTTCGGCTTTCCCGACTGATCCAACTAAGATTCGTCCATGAGCGGTGCACTTACCCCTGACCAGGCGATCGAGGCGATCCGGGGCGCCGGCGGAGCACAGCCTGGATGCCGCGCGCTGCACGCCAAGGGCACCCTGTACCGCGGCACGTTCACCGCGACCCCCGACGCGCTCATGCTCTCGCGCGCACAGCATCTCGACGGTTCGACCGTCCCGGCGCTGATCCGCTTCTCCAACGGATCGGGCAACCCCGAGCAGCGCGACGGCGCACCCGGGGTGCGCGGGATGGCGGTGAAGTTCACCCTGCCCGACGGCTCCACCACCGACGTTTCGACGCAGACCGCCCGGTTGTTCGTCTCCAGCACGCCCGACGGATTCATCGATCTGCTCAAGGCGATGCGGCCCGGTCTCACCACGCCGCTGCGCATGGCCAAACACCTGCTCACCCATCCGCGGCTGCTCGGCGCGTTGCCCCTGCTGCGTGAGGCGAACCGGATCCCGGCCAGCTACGCCACCACCGAATACCACGGCCTGCACGCCTTCCGCTGGATCGCCGCCGACGGCAGCGCCAGATTCGTTCGCTACCACCTGGTTCCGACCGCGGCCGAGGAGTACTTGTCGGGGTCGGACGCCCACGACAAGGATCGGGACTTCCTCACCGACGAACTGCAGACGCGGCTGGACGGCGGGCCGGTGCGGTTCGACTTCCGGGTGCAGATCGCCGGTCCCACCGACTCGACCGTGGACCCGTCGGCGGCCTGGCAGAGCACCCAGATCGTCACCGTGGGCACCCTGGCCATCACCGGTCTGGACACCGAGCGCGAGCACGGCGGCGACATCGTGGTGTTCGATCCGATGCGGGTGACCGACGGCATCGAGCCGTCCGACGATCCGGTGCTGCACTTTCGGACGCTGGCGTATTCGGCCTCGGTCAAGCTGCGGACCGGCGTGGAACGCGGCGCGCAAGCCCCGCCCGCCTGACCGGCCGACCCGGGCCGACGCTCGCCTCGCGCCGAAATCGGCGGCACGCTAAGGTTTTTCTCCGGTGTCGCCATTTCAGATGTTCCTCATATGCCTGGCCGGGCTGGGTGCCGGTGCGATCAACGCGCTGGTCGGGTCCGGCACCCTGATCACCTTCCCGACGCTGGTCGCGCTCGGCTATCCGCCGGTGACGGCCACCATGTCGAACGCAACGGGTCTGGTCGCCGGCAGCGTCTCGGGGACCTGGGGCTATCGCGCCGAGCTGCGCGGCCAGTGGGATCGGCTGCGGTGGCAGCTCCCGGCATCGTTGGCCGGCGCGGCGCTGGGCGCGTACCTGCTGCTGCATCTGCCCGAGAAGGTGTTCGCCGACATCGTGCCGGTGCTGCTGGTGCTGGCGCTGGTGTTGGTGGTCGTCGGGCCACGGATCCAGGCGTGGACGGCCCGGCGCGCCGAGCAGGCGGGTCGCTCGCCCGACCACGTCAGCCCGCGCCGGATGGCGACGCTGGTGTTCGGCACGTTCGCCGTCGGCGTCTACGGCGGCTATTTCACAGCGGCGCAAGGGATTCTGCTGGTCGGCCTGATGGGCGCCCTGCTTCCGGAATCGGTGCAGCGCACCAACGCGGCCAAGAACTTATTGGCGTTGATGGTGAATGTGGTTGCCGCCATTGCCTATACGGCGGTGGCGTTCGATCGGATCAGCTGGCCGGCCGCCGGGCTGATCGCGGCGGGCTCACTGGTCGGCGGGCTGCTCGGCGCGCGCTACGGGCGGCGGTTGTCGGGCAATGCGCTGCGGGCGATCATCGTGGCCGTGGGACTGATCGGGCTCTATCGCCTGCTCGCGGTGACCTGACGAGAAATCACGTACACCAACGCGATTC
>NZ_LZKV01000053.1:0-18207 GCF_001672995.1 Mycobacterium sp. 1482292.6
CCGCCGAGGCCAATTACCACCGCATCTCGGTTCCCGTCGGTCCCCGCAAGGCGGCATCACCGGTTGACGTCGGCCCCCCGCCGCACCCGCCGCAGGGGTCCGAGCAGGCCGACGGCGGCGACCCGTTTGACCAGGAGAGCGAGCCGACCCCCTGGTATCGCAAGCCGGCGATGCTGATCGCCTGGCTGGTCTCCGTCGTGGTCCTGATCGGGCTCATCATCTTCGGCGTCATCGAACTCATCCACGGGCAGACCGGTGGCCACGGCCCCAACACGACGACGAGCACGACGCCGACCACCACCACGACCACGACGACGCCGACGACCACCACGACCGCCACCACCACGTCCTCGCCCGGCAGCAGCGCCCAAGAGCCGCCGGCGCAGCAGCCGACGCAACAGCAGCCCACCGGGGGACAGACCCAGCAGCCCTCGCATCGCCACCATCTGCCGCAGCTGCCGCCGGTAATCACCGTTCCGGGGGTGCCGAATCCGGTCACCGTGCCACCGGGCCTGCGTTAGCGAGTCGTGGCGAGCCCCGTCACGGTTCCATGGCAGCGCGCCGGAGAAGCCCTACACTCGCTGCAATCCACGGTCGCTACGGTGAGGACCACCGTGCGACGGCAACGGGACGACTGACACAGGGGTGCGGGACATGAGCGAGTCGCTCGGCCTATCGATCGGCGTGGCCAAATTGGTAGCGGCCCGCGCGGGCAGCGCTCCGATCACCCGCAGCTCGGTGCTGACCCTGTTCGAGCAGCGGCCCACCGAAGTCGGCCTGCCGGAAGAAAACCCGAACCTGACCGAACCCGGCCTGGTGCTGCGAGGGTTCGTCGAACGCGTCGGTGACCGGGCGCCATTGGTGGCGGCCGACGGCACCAAGTACCTGGGCGCGGCGTTGACGGTCGAGGCGATCGAAGCGATGGCCCGGGCGGTCGGCTACGGTTCACCGATCACCATCGCGGTGCCCGCCTACTGGTCCGACGCCCAGTTCGCGGCGCTGCGGGAGGAGTTCTTCGCCCAGTCGGATCTGGCGCGCGGCGGGGTGGCACCGATGCTGGTTTCCGACGCCACGGCCGCGCTCGCGGCGCTGCGCGGCACTCCGGGATTCGGGGCCGACGGCGTAATCGCCCTGTGCGACTTCGGCGCCGGCGGCACCACCGTCACGCTGATGGATGCCAAGGCCGGCTTTGCGCCCGTCGGCCCTGCCGCGCGGAACACCGACTTCTCCGGCGATGCGATCGATCAGCTGATCCTCGATCACCTGCTGGCCTCCGACGTCAGCACCGCCATGCTCGGCGGGGCAGCACGGGTCGGGTCGCAGGCGCGCCTGCTCGGCGCCTGCCGGCGCGCCAAGGAGCAACTCTCGACGGCCGCGGTGGGCACGATCGCCGGGGCTTCGGGCGACGGCGCCCAGCTGACCCGCACCGAATTCGAGCAACTGCTCGCCGCACCGCTGGACCGGTTCCTCACGTCGGTCGACGAGTCGTTGCGCCGCAACGGAATTGCGAACGCCGGGCTGAGCGCCGTGGCGATCGCCGGCGGTGGCGCGAACATCCCGCTGCTCAAAGCGCGATTGTCGCAGCGCTTCGGGGTGCCGGTGCACAGCACCGCGCAGCCCGCGCTCAGCGCCGCCCTCGGCGCGGCGGTGCTCGGCCCGCACTACGCGTCGGGCGTCGCCCCGACCGCCGCGGCCGCGGCGGTGGAAACACCGACGGAAATGGTCGGCAACGCCGGGCTCGACATGACCCAGGCCGCCTGGGCCGCCCAAGCCACTGACGTCGACGACGCCCTGGCGTGGTCGCAAGACGCCGACAACGACGAGCCGGTGCCCTACACCGGGCGCGACGCCACCGGCGAGTACGCCAACGAGGCAAGGGAATTCGACGACGCGACCGGCAGCCGCTACGCCACCGCCCAGGGGCGGCTGCCCTGGTACAAACGCACGGCGCTGGTGTTGAGCGTGGCCGGAGCGGGCGCGGCCGTGCTGGTGGCCCTGATCTTGGCGATCAACCTGTTGCTCACCAAGTCCACCCCCGTCACCCCGGGGACTTCGACCAGCCCGGCACCGCCGCAAACGGTCACCATCACCGGACCCAACGACAGCACCACCGTCACGGTGATCCCCGCGCCCCCGCCGCCGCCCACCGAGGCGCCGGCCACCACCACGACGCCCGCGCCGGAGCCGTCGACGACCACCACGACGACGGCGCCGCCGAGCACGACGACCACCACCGCGCCGCCCACCACGACGTCGCAGGCGACCACCACCGCGGCGCCGACGACCACCCGCACGCGGCCGTTCCCGCCCATCTTTCAACCGCCGTTCGGGCACTGACGAGCCGAATTACGCCCGGGCCGCCAAAGACCCCCGGCAAAAGGTCAATTAGCGAAATTTGGTGGCGCTCATCACTTCGACAGGCGTCACATTGGGTGAGTGGGTACTAATCAGCAGGCCAGAGGCACCGGTGAACTGCCAAGTTAGGGCAGCCTTTCTCGCGCTGAAAGCCGCGGAGATGTAACTATGAGCGGGGCTTAAGCAGGCAAATAAGCACAGGCCGAATTTATCTATGCATTGGGGAGACCTTCTGTGACAACGCAGATGCTCATCAGGCTGATCGTGGGCATGGGCATGACGCTGGTCGTGGCCGCACTCGCCGCACGGCGTGTCCTGTGGCTGTTCAAGCTGATCACGTCCGGCAAGCCGGCCCCGGGACACACCGACGAGCCGGCCAAACGCGTGTGGGCCGAGGTCTCCGAGGTGTTCGGTCAGCGCAAGCTGTTGAAGTGGTCGATCCCCGGCCTGGCGCACTTCTTCACCATGTGGGGATTCTTCATCCTGCTCACGGTCTACATCGAGGCCTACGGGCTGCTGTTCCAGGACAACTTCCACATCCCGATCATCGGTCGCTGGGACGTGCTGGGCTTCCTGCAGGACTTCTTCGCGACCGCGGTCTTCCTCGGCATCGTCACCTTCGCCATCATCCGGTTGATGCGCAGCCCGAAGGAGATCGGACGTCAGTCACGGTTCTACGGCTCGCACACCGGCGGTGCCTGGCTGGTGCTGTTCATGATCTTCAACGTCGTCTTCACCTACGTGTTCGTGCGCGGAGCCGCGGTCAACAACGGCACGCTGCCCTACGGCAACGGCGCCTTCCTGTCACAGCTGTTCGGCGCCATCCTGCGCCCGCTGGGTCAGCCCGCCAACGAGATCATCGAGACGACGGCGCTGCTGCTGCACATCTTGGTCATGTTGGCGTTCCTGATCATCGTGCTGCACTCCAAGCACATGCACATCTTCACGGCGCCCATCAACGTCATCTTCAAGCGGCTGCCCAACGGCCTGGGCCCGCTGCTGCCGCTGGAGCACGGCGGCAAGCCGATCGACTTCGAAAACCCGCCGGACGACGCCGAATTCGGCCGCGGCAAGATCGAGGACTTCAGCTGGAAGGCCATGCTGGACTTCGCCACTTGTACCGAGTGCGGGCGCTGCCAGTCCCAGTGCCCGGCGTGGAACACCGGCAAGCCGCTGTCGCCCAAGCTCGTCATCATGGACCTGCGCGACCACTGGATGGCCAAGGCGCCCTACATCCTCGGTGACAAGGAGAGCCCGCTCGAGAGCACACCGGAGGGCGGAGTCGGCGAGAAGCTGTCCGGCGAGAAGCACGCCGAGGTCCACCACGTGCCCGAGTCGGGCTTCGGCCGCGTCATGGGGTCCGGCCCCGAGCAGGCCACCCGGCCGCTGGTCGGCACCGAGGAACAGGGCGGCGTCATCGACCCCGACGTGCTGTGGTCCTGCGTGTCCTGCGGCGCCTGCGTCGAGCAGTGCCCGGTGGACATCGAGCATGTCGATCACATCATCGACATGCGCCGCTACCAGGTGATGATGGAATCCGAGTTCCCCTCGGAGCTGTCGGTGCTGTTCAAGAACCTGGAAACCAAGGGCAACCCGTGGGGCCAGAACGCGTCGGACCGCACCAGCTGGATCGACGAGGTCGACTTCGACGTGCCGGTCTACGGCGAGGACGTCGACAGCTTCGACGGCTACGAGTACCTGTTCTGGGTGGGTTGCGCCGGCGCCTACGACGACAAGGCCAAGAAGACCACCAAGGCCGTCGCCGAGCTGCTGGCCATCGCCGGGGTGAAGTACCTGGTGCTCGGCACCGGCGAGACCTGCAACGGCGACTCCGCGCGCCGCTCGGGCAACGAGTTTCTGTTCCAGCAGCTCGCCCAGCAGGCCGTCGAGACGCTGGACGGACTGTTCGAGGGCGTGGAAACCGTCGACCGCAAGATCGTCGTCACCTGCCCGCACTGCTTCAACACCCTGGGCCGCGAGTACCGCCAGCTCGGCGCGAACTACTCGGTGCTGCACCACACCCAGCTGCTCAACCGCCTGATCCGGGACAACAAGCTGGTGCCGGTAACCCCGGTGTCCCAGGACATCACCTATCACGACCCCTGCTACCTGGGCCGGCACAACAAGGTCTACGAGGCGCCGCGTGAGCTGATCGGGGCCGCGGGGGCGAACCTGACCGAGATGCCACGCCATGCCGAGCGCAGCTTCTGCTGCGGCGCCGGCGGCGCGCGGATGTGGATGGAAGAGCACATCGGCAAGCGCATCAACCACGAACGCGTCGACGAGGCGCTGGCCACCGGGGCCGCCACCATCGCCACCGGCTGCCCCTTCTGCCGAGTGATGGTCACCGACGGTGTCAACGACCGTCAGGAAGAGGCCGGCCGCAGCGGTGTCGAGGTGCTCGATGTCGCGCAGATCCTGCTGGGATCCCTCGAGTACGACAAGGCGACGCTGCCGGAGAAGGGCACGGCCGCCAAGGAGGCCTCCGAAAGGGCCGAAGCGCGCGCGGCCGAGGCGCCCAAGGCCTCGACGGCCACCGCGACCGCCCCCGCCGAGGCACCGGCCGAGGAGGCACCCGCCGAGGACGCACCCGCCGAGCCGGCCCCGAAGGCGCAGACCGCGGCCGCACCCGCCAAGGGGCTGGGCATCGCCGGCGGGGCGAAGAAGCCGGGCGCCAAGAAGGCGGCGGCCGCACCGGCCGCAGAGGCCAAGGCGGACACCGCCGCACCCGTGAAGGGGCTGGGCATCGCCGGCGGCGCCAAGCGACCCGGCGCGAAGAAGGCCGCACCGGCCGCCGAGGCCGCCAAGACCGAGGCACCGGCCGAAGGCGGCGAAGCCAAGGCACCCGCCGCCCCGGTCAAGGGCCTGGGGCTGGCCGCGGGCGCCAAGCGACCCGGCGCCAAGAAGGCGGCACCGGCCGCCGCCAAGGCCGAGGCGCCCAAGGCCGAAGCCACCTCGGAAGCGGCCCCCGAAGCCGAGACCCAGACCAAGGTCGAAGCCAAGGCACCCGCGGCGCCGGTCAAGGGCCTGGGCATCGCCGCGGGCGCCAAGCGGCCCGGCGCCAAGAAGGCGGCACCGGCGGCGCCGAAGGCCGAGGCCCCCAAGGCGGAAGCCCCTGAAGCGGAAGCGCCCAAGGCGGAGCCTCCCAAGGCCGAAGCCGAGCCGGCGCCGAAAGCGGAGCCGGCAAAGGAGACCAACGGCGACGACGCACCGTCGCAGCCACCGGTCAAAGGCCTGGGCATCGCCCGTGGGGCGCGTCCCCCGGGCAAGCGCTGACCTGCGTCTTTGCCGCGTGACAGCAAATTTCAGTGGACAGTGATGGCACCATTAGTGGTGTGACCACCCATCACCTGCCCCTGCACGCGTCGGCTCATCACCGGCCGCAACGCAGTTTTGCGCAGTCGTCGAAGCTCCAGGACGTCCTGTACGAGATCCGCGGGCCGGTGCACGCCCAGGCCGCGCGGCTGGAGGCCGAGGGGCATCGCATCCTCAAGCTCAACATCGGCAACCCGGCGCCGTTCGGCTTCGAGGCGCCCGACGTGATCATGCGCGACATGATCCAGGCCCTGCCGTACGCCCAGGGCTACTCCGACTCGCAGGGCATCCTGCCCGCCCGCCGGGCCGTGGTGACCCGCTACGAGTTGGTCGACGGATTTCCCCGCTTCGACGTCGACGACGTCTATCTGGGTAACGGGGTGTCCGAGCTGATCACCATGACCCTGCAGGCCCTGCTCGACAACGGCGACGAGGTGCTGATCCCGTCGCCCGACTACCCGCTGTGGACGGCGTCGACCTCCCTGGCGGGCGGCACGCCCGTGCACTACCTGTGCGACGAGACGCAGGGCTGGCAGCCCGACATCGCCGACATGGAGTCCAAGATCACCGAGCGGACCAAGGCGCTGGTAGTGATCAACCCGAACAACCCGACCGGCGCGGTCTACACCAGCGAAGTCCTCACCCAGATAGTCGATCTGGCGCGCAAGCACGAGCTGCTGCTGCTCGCCGACGAGATCTACGACAAGATCCTCTACGACGACGCCAAGCACATCAACCTCGCCACGCTGGCGCCGGACATGCTGTGCCTGACCTTCAACGGCCTGTCCAAGGCCTACCGGGTGGCCGGCTATCGGGCCGGCTGGCTGGCAATCACCGGGCCCAAGGACCACGCCAGCAGCTTCATTGAGGGAATCAACCTGCTGGCCAATATGCGCCTGTGCCCCAATGTTCCGGCGCAGCACGCGATCCAGGTGGCCCTGGGCGGCTATCAGAGCATCGACGACCTGGTGCTGCCCGGCGGCCGGTTGCTCGAGCAACGCGACGTCGCATGGACCAAGCTCAACGAGATTCCGGGCGTGTCCTGCGTCAAGCCGGCCGGTGCGCTTTATGCGTTCCCCCGGCTGGACCCCGAGGTCTATGACATCGACGACGACGAACAGCTCGTCCTCGATCTGCTGCTGCAGGAAAAGATTCTGGTCACCCAGGGGACCGGCTTCAATTGGCCGGCACCGGATCACCTGCGCATCGTGACGCTGCCGTGGGCCCGCGATCTGGCGGCCGCGATCGAGCGGTTGGGCAATTTCCTGGTCGGCTATCGACCGTAGGCACCGGCGCGGGCGCCTCTAGTCTCGACCGGGTGACCCACTCGCACTCGCACAGCCTGCCGCCGGGCCCGTCCGCCGTCGATCCGTTGCCCGCCAGGATCGTCGTGGGGTTGTTGGTCGCGATCGGCGTCGCGGTCGCCGTCGGGGCGATCGTGTTGTGGCCCAGCCGGCAGCACGTCGACATCCCGATGCCGCTGCAGAACGCCGCCGGCGGCGCGGTGAGCACGCAGGCCGGGCACGTGCTGTCCAGCGGGATGGGCGACTGCGGCAGCGCGTCGGTCAGCCAGGTGCTCACCGGCGCGCCGCAACAGGCGCCGCCCGGCGCCGGACGCTGCGTGCTGACCCAGGTGTCGATCGACTCCGGCCCCAACGCCGGCGCCCAGACGCTGCTGGAGTCCTCCCCCGGCCCGGGACAGCCGAAATTCGCGGTGGGCGACCGCATTCGGCTCGTCCGCCAGGTCGACGACCAGGGCGCCACCAGCTACGCGTTCTACGACTTCGAACGTGGTTGGGCGCTCGCCGGTTTGGCGATCGCGTTCGCGGTGGTGATCGTGGCGGTGGCGCGGTGGCGCGGGCTGCTGGCCCTGGTGGGCATCGTGGTCGCGTTCGTGGTTTTGGTGACGTTTTTGCTGCCGGCGCTGCGCGACGGCGCGCCGGCGGTGCCGGTGGCGCTGGTCGCGTCGGCGGCCATCCTGTACGCGGTCATCTACCTCGCCCACGGGGTCAACCTGCGGACCAGCGCCGCGCTGCTGGGCACCCTGGCGGCCCTGCTGCTGGCCGCCGGATTATCTTGGGCGGCAATACAACTGGCGCAGCTGACCGGCTTGTCCGACGAGCAGAACAGCACGGTCAGCGCGTATCTGGGCAGCGTGTCGATCGGCGGCCTGCTGCTGGCCGGCTTCATCATCGGGTCACTCGGTGTACTCAACGACGTGACGGTGACCCAGGCCTCGACGGTGTTCGAGCTCGCCCACCTCGGCGGCTCCCGGCGGGCGATCTTCGTCGGCGCCATTCGGGTGGGGCGCGATCACATCGCCAGCACGGTCTACACCCTGGTGCTGGCTTACGCGGGTAGTTCGCTGCCGCTGCTGTTGCTGTTCAGCGTGGCCAACCGCTCGTTGACCGACGTGTTGACCAGCGAGAGCGTGGCCATCGAGATCGCCCGCTCCGCGGTGGGCGGCATGGCGTTGGCGCTGTCGGTACCGCTGACGACGGCGATCGCCGCGGTGCTGGCCAAACCTACTGAAATCGGCTCCGCTCCAACAGATCCAGCAGATAGCCGCCGTAGCCGGACTTGAGCAGGCTCTGGGCGCGCTCGGCCAGCTCGTCGTCGGTGATCCAGCCCCGCCGCCACGCCACTTCCTCGGGCACGCTGACCTTCAGGCCCTGGCGGCGTTCCAGGGTGCGCACGAAGTCGCTGGCATCCAGCAGCGAGTCGAACGTCCCGGTGTCCAGCCAGGCCGTGCCGCGGGCCATCACCTCGACCGAGAGCCGGCCCCGGTTCAGGTAGATCTGGTTGACCTCGGTGATCTCGTACTCGCCGCGCGCCGATTTCTTGAGACCCTTGGCGATTTCGATCACGTCGTTGTCGTAGAAGTACAAACCCGGCACCGCGTAATTGGATTTCGGTGTCTTGGGCTTCTCCTCCAGCGACAGCGCCCTGCCGTCGTCGCTGAATTCGACGACACCATAGGCCGACGGGTTGGCCACCCAGTACGCGAAAACCGCTCCGCCGCTGATGGATTGAAAGCGGCTCAGGCTGGTACCCAGGCCCGGGCCGTAGAAGATGTTGTCGCCCAACACCAATGCCACCGGCTCGTTGCCGATGTGGTCGGCACCCAGCACGAACGCCTGGGCCAGGCCGTCGGGTTTTTCCTGCGTCACGTAGGTGATGTTGACGCCGAATTGCGAGCCGTCGGCCAGCAGCCGCTGGAAGCCCGCCGCGTCGTGCGGGGTGGTGATCACCAGGATGTCGCGGATGCCGGCCATCATCAGGGTGGACAGGGGGTAGTAGACCATCGGTTTGTCGTAGACCGGCAGCAACTGCTTGCTGATGCCCGTGGTGATGGGATGCAGGCGGGTGCCCGACCCGCCGGCCAGGATGATTCCGCGCATGGATAGCTCCTAATGCCTTGATCGGCCCTATTCGACGGCGTCGGACGCGGTCAGCTCGGTGGCCGCCAGCGCCGAGGCCAGGCTGTCGTGCCGGAACACCGAGGTGACGTGGTCGCGCACGACGCGAAACGCCAACGCGTTGGTGGCCGCCTCCGGACCGTCGGGGCTGGTCGCTTTCTGTTCGGCGACGACGATGCCGTCGTGCACGTACAGCTGGCCGAGCTGGGTGCTCGCCCGGTGCGAGCCGGCCCAGGTGCGCAGCGCCTCGTGGCCCTGTGCGGCTCCGTGCGCGTCGCCAATCTCGATGTCATCGCTGGACAGCGCGGTCAACGTCTCGAGGTCCGCGGCGTTGAGGGCGTCATGCCATGCCAGAACGGTGGCGATCTCCGATGTGGTCATGGTGTGCAAATTACCGTGCGGCCCCGCGGCTAGAGAGGCGTACGGTCCAACCAGCGCTTCCACACGCCGTCGTCGCCGAACAGCTCGACGCCCGTGTCGGCCAGCGGCCGCCGGCGCAGGATCGCCAGCAGCAGCTCGGTCGCGCCCCCGCGCAGCGCGGCGCTGCCCTTGCCGTGCTGGTGTGACCAGGCGACCCGGCCGTCTTCGACGGTGATCGTCCATTCGCCGGCCTCCCCCAGCCCGGGATCGGTGGCGTGCAGGTGCAGGGTGTCACCCTCCTCGAGCGGAAGCGGCGCGCCCTGGGCGCCCGCCTGGATCGCCACCCGCTCCAGCCATTCGGTGATGCCGTCGGCCGCCACCTCGGCGTCCAGGGTGTATTCGGCGCCCAGCGCGATCGCCGCGTCGGCCCGATGCACCGCGACCTCGTGCAACCGGCGCCGGATCCACCAGTTCGCCGGGCGCGACCCCAGAAACGTCCAGACCGGCGTTTGGACCCCGGTCAGTTCGACGGCGTCGATCAGCCGCTGGGCGCCGCCGTGCAGCCACGGGATGGCACCGGCGGGATCCGGCGGCGGCTTGCCGCCCTCCACCGTGCGGGGGTCGAGGTAGCTGTCGAGGCGCTGACTCACGATCTGCGCCGCCCAGCGATCGCCGCGCCCGACGTGGCGGAAGAGCTGGCGCAGGGTCCAGTCCGGGCAGGTGGGGACCGGCGTGGACTCGTCGACATCGCGGAAGAGCTCCCCGAAGGCCCGGTTCTCGTCGAGGAATTTTCCGGCATAGTCCACGCGGGTCAGGCTACTCGCCGGGCCGCGCGCCCTGCGGTCCCGCGTGCCTTGCGGCGACACCGGCGCGCACTGCAGACTTGTCGTCGATGTCCGGCCCGCCGAATGCCCTTGTCCCCGAGAGGTGCTCATGCCCGACGCCAATGTGAGCCTTCCGGTCGCCCGCACGGCGATTCGCGAGTTCTGGGAGCGCGAGGGTGCGCAATACGACCAGCGGGCCGCCCACGGCATCTCCTCGGCACCCGAACGTCGACGGTGGACGGACGCCCTGAGTCCGATCCCGCCGGCTTCCCGCGTGCTCGACGTCGCCACGGGCACCGGGTTTGTCGCGCTGTTGCTGGCCGAGCTGGGCCACCAGGTGACCGGCGTCGACGCATCCGAGGCCATGTTGGCGCACGCTCGCGCCAAGGCCGCCGACGGCCGGGTGGCGGCCACGTTCGTCGAGGGCGTGACCGAGAAGCTGCCGTTCGCCGACGCCAGTTTCGATGCCGTGACGGCCCGGCACTTCATCTGGACGGTGCTCGAGCCGCGGCGGGCCTTCGCCGAATGGCGCCGGGTGCTGGCCCCGCGTGGGCTGGTGATCGCCGACATTTCGCTGAATCCCCATGTGGCCGGGCATCACTACGCCGACGACGTCGCTGCCAGCCTGCCATTCCGTGAGATCCCGGATCCGGCACCGGTTGCCGACGCGCTGCGCGCGGCCGGGTTCGACGACGTCGACGTCGAGCTCTTCGACGACGGCGGCGAATACCCCCGCGCGGTGCTGTACGCCCGCACATGTTCGACTGAACCTGTTGTGCGGCAAGCTAATTGACATCGCGCGGCATGCGCGCCGGCATCCGACGGTGAATTGTTTGCGTTCAATCTGATTCCAACCGTCGCCGGCCGCGGGAAACCGCGCTGAGCTGGGCGGCCGCCGCGGATGATCCCCGCGGCGGGAAGGGCTGCGCTCGACCGGGACCCGGCACGGCAACGAAGATGGGGCGCGCGGGCGATCGTCGTCGCTGCGGTCTCTTTGTGCCCCACTCGCGCCGCTCATTTCGCCCGTCACGACGCTTGCGCGTGGACCCGGCCGGCCGACCATCGGAGTCCCTCAATGACGATCGCAGCGCAGGGCAGCACCGATCTTTCGGCCCCGCCCGGCGGCGCGGAAGCCGGACCCGGCATGCGCAGGGTGGCCCTGGCCAGCCTCGCCGGCAGCGTGCTGGAGTGGTACGACTTCTTCCTCTACGGCTTCGCGGCCACCCTGGTCTTCGGTCCGCTGTTCTTCCCGCGCGCCTCCTCGACGGCCGGAGTGCTTGCCGCGCTTGGCACTTTCGCCGTCGGCTTCGTCGCCCGGCCGCTGGGCGGCGTGTTGTTCGGGCACCTGGGCGATCGCCTCGGGCGCAAGAAGATGCTGGTGGCCACGCTGTTGATCATGGGGATCCCGTCCTTTCTGATCGGACTGCTCCCCAGCTACGCCGCGATCGGCTGGGCGGCGCCCGCCCTGCTGGTGCTGTTGCGTTTCCTGCAGGGCGTCGGGCTGGGCGGTGAGTGGGCCGGGGCGGTGCTGGTGGTCACCGAGACCAGCCCCCAACACCGCAGCGGCTTTTGGGGATCGCTGGTGCAGACGGGCTCGGCCGTGGGCCAGGGGTTGGCCACCGGATCGCTGTTCATCCTGGCCTCGACGCTCAGCGAGCACAGCTTCGTAACGTGGGGCTGGCGGGTGCCGTTCCTGTTCGGCCTCGCGCTCGGTGTCGTGGGCCTGTTCATCCGGTTGCGGGTGATCGAGTCACCCGAGTTCACCGCGCTGCGGCGCAGCGGCGAGCTGTCACCGTTCCCGTTGCGCGAGGCGGTTCGCCAGCACGGCCGCACGATGCTGATCTGCTTTGCGGTCTATCTCGGCGGCGTGACGGTCCCGTTCTTCATCGAGACCGTGTTCCTCACCGGCTACGGCACCAAAACCCTTGGCCTGTCGTCATCTTCGGTGCTGCTGGGCATCTCGGCCGTGCACGTCACCGTGTTCTGGGCGTTGACCGTACTGGGCGGTTGGCTCGCCGATCGCTACGGCGCAGACAAGGTGATCCGCGGCGGCCTGCTCGCATTGCTGACGCTGCCCGCTGCGGGGCTGCTGGGGGTGCTGGCCGCCTCGGCGACGCTGCCGTCGCTGCTGGCAACCGAGGTGCTGATCGGCGCGCCGCTGTGGGTCGTCTGGGGCGCGCTGCCCAAATACCTCGCCGAGTCCTTCCCCGCCCGGGTGCGCTACACCGGAATGTCGTTGTCCGGCCAGAGCTCCACCATCATCGGCGGGCTCATTCCGCTGCTGCTCACCTCGGTGGTGGCCCACTACGGCGGGGCGTTGTGGCCGGTCGCGGTGACCACCACCGCCGTGGCGGCTATCGGCCTGCTCGCGTCGCAGCTGGGCTCACCGGCCCACGCCCGCGAGCGGGTGTCAGGCAGCCCCGAAGAACTCGCCCTCTAGCGGCTCCGAGCGGCGTCCGTCGGGCCCCACCGGGATGTCGCCGACCAGCGTGATGCGGTGCAGCACCCGCTCTTGACCCAGGTGCTCGTAATCGCGCGGGGCGAGGTGCAGCGTGGCCCGATTGTCCCAGAACGCAACGCTTCCCGGCTCCCACTTGAACCGGACCGAGTACTCCGGCCGGGCGATCTGCTCGAACAACAGGTCCAGGACGTACCGGCTTTCCCGGGGTGACAGGTCGACGATCTCCCGGGTGAAGAACTGATTGACGTAGACCACCTTCTCGCCGGTCTCGGGATGCACCCGCACCACCGGATGGATCGACGCCAGCGGATTGCTGCGCACCAGGTCCCCGATCTTGGCGCCGCTGCGCTCGAAGGACAAGGTGGCGCCGAACCGGTGCTCGGCGCGCAGCCCGTCGATGAATTCGCGAATCAACGGGGAAAGGCCTTGGTAGACGGCCGCCACATTGGTGAACAGCGTGTCACCGCCGAAGGGCGGGACCACTTCGGCGCGCAGTATCGAATGCGACGGCGGGTTGATCAGAGGTGTCACATCGGCATGCCAGTTGGGGCCGTTCCAGCCCTCCTTATGCCGGTACTCCGAACCGTACCGGCGGTCGTAGGCTGCCGGCGACACGGTATGGATCTACGGGAAACCCTCGGGCGCGGAATCACCTTCGTAGGGATGGGCCGAGGTGACCTCACCGAATTGGGCACCGAACGCGATGTGCGCGGCGTGGTCGAGGTCCTGGTCGCGGAAGAACACCACCTTCCACCTGTGCAGGGCCGACCGGATGACGGCCTTTTCCGCTTCGCTCAGCGGCGCGGCCAGGTCGACGCCGTCGATCACGGCCCCCGTCCAGCCCGACAGCGGAACGACTTCGATATTGGTTTCGGTGGCAGCGGTCGTCGTCAAATCGCTCAATCCTGTCAAGTGTTTGAAAATGCATGCGGTATAGCCTTTTTGAGGCTATCGACAATGCCACCACCGGCAAGCGTTTGTATCGTGCTGAAGGAAAGCCCGCAGCGCTCGGCGTTAGGGCCGCGGCGCGCCCAGGCGGTAGACCCGCCAGCCCGCCCGCTGCCAGCGGGCGGCGTCCAGGCAGTTGCGGCCGTCCACGATGACGCGGGCGCGGACCCGGTCGGCCAGGTCGTCGGGATCCATGTCGACGAACTGGCGCCATTCGGTGAGCACCAGCACCGCATCGGCGCGCTCGCAGGCCTCTTCGACCGAGACCGCGTAGTTCAGCGTCGGGAATAGTCGCTGCGCGTTGTCCAGGGCCTTGGGGTCATAGACGTTGACGGCGGCCCCGTTGAGCTGCAGCTGGCCCGCGACGTTGAGCGCGGGTGAGTCACGCACATCGTCGGATTCGGGTTTGAAGGCGGCACCGAGGACGGCGATGTTGGCGCCCAGCAGCGAGCCGCCGCAGGCCGCGCTGGCCAGTTCTACCATTCGGGTGCGGCGGCGCATGTTGATGCTGTCGACCTCGCGCAGGAACGTCAGCGCCTGGTCGGCGCCCAGCTCGCCGGCGCGCGCCATGAAGGCCCGGATGTCCTTGGGCAGGCAGCCTCCGCCGAACCCCAAACCGGCATTGAGGAATTGGCGTCCGATCCGTGGGTCGTAGCCGAGCGCATCGGCCAGCAGGCTGACGTCCGCGCCGGCCGCCTCGCACACCTCGGAAATGGCGTTGATGAACGAAATCTTCGTTGCCAGAAAGGCATTGGCGGAAACCTTGACCAGCTCCGCGGTCTGCAGATCCGTCACCAGGAACGGCACCCCGGCGTCGAGCAGCGGACCGTACAGCTCGCGAACGGCGGCCTCGGCGCGCGTCGAATCCGGTTTGATGCCCAGCACGATCCGGTCCGGGTTGAGGGTGTCCTGCACGGCGTAGCCTTCGCGAAGGAACTCCGGGTTCCAAGCGATTTCGACGTCGACCCCTTGGGGAGCCAGCCCGGCGGCCCGCTGGTTGAGCTCGGCCGCGGTGCCCACCGGGACCGTCGACTTGCCGACCAGCACCGCCGAGGTCGTCAGCCGCGGCACCAGCGCATCGATGACGGCATACACGTGGCGCAGATCAGCGCCGTATTCGCCCTTCTTCTGCGGGGTGCCTACGCCCAGGAAGTGCACGTCGGCGAAGTCGGCCGCCGCGTCATAGTCGGTGCTGAACCGTAGTCGGCCGGCGGCCAGGTTCTCCTGCAACAGCTTTCGCAGGCCTGGCTCGTAGAAGGGGATGTCGCCCCCGGCGAGCTTGGCCACCTTGCCGGGGTCGATGTCGATCCCGAGCACGTCGTGTCCCAGAGCCGCCATCCCAACCGCGTGGGTGGCACCGAGGTAACCCGTGCCGAACACGGTGCATCGCATATAACCGGTGTAGGCGGCCCCGATGAGCTGACTGCATCGCAGGGCTAATCGGGAGGCAAACGGCAGATGACAGGTGGCTGCCGTCAGGCCCTAGGCGCTCGCTGGGGTTAGTGGCGACCGAAACCGCCGTGACCTCCGCCGAAGCCGGGGAAGCCGCCACCGCCGCCGCCGTGGCCACCGCCGCCGCCGGGGAGTCCGGGGAAGCCGCCGCCGCCACCACCGTGTCCGCCGCCACCGTGCGGCCCGTCGTCACCGCCGCCGTGCGGACCGAAGCCGCCTCCGGGGGGTCCACCAAAGCCCGGCCCGCCAAGGCCCGGGATCGGCAGCGGGATGGGCACCGGGATAGGCGCCACCGCGGGCGGAGGGGGCGGCGGAGCCACCGGCACCGGAGCGGGAGCCTCCGGCACCGGCACGGGTGCGGGAGCCGCCGGCGCGGGAGCCGGAGCGGGCGCCTCGGGGGCGGGAGCGGGCGCCGGGGCGGCCGCCGGAGCTGGAGCGGGCGCCTCGGGCGCCGGAGCGGGTGCCGCGGGCGCGGGTGCCTGCTCGGGAGCGGGAGCCGCGGGCGCCGGGGCCGGCCGGGTGGGCGCCACCACGACGTTCTGATTCGGGCTGGGCCGCACGTTGGCCGTCGGCCGGATGGCGATGGCCAACGACACGACCAGCGCCACCACGCCGATGACGAAGATCGCCGCCACCGCGCTTCCGACCAGCCGGAACGAGCTGCGCTCGTGGTAGTCCGCGTCGACCAGCGCCGTCGCGGCGGTCTGCGAGCCGGTGAAGAACTCGTCGGGATCGTCGGGCACGGCGCTGTAGGCGAGTCCGTCCGCGCCGGCCTCACCCGGGGTTTCGAAGTAGCCCGGCGCAACGGCCAACGGGTTGATCGCGCCGGTGCCGGGATCCTGCGCGTAGGCCAGGGCCGCGGTGGACGACGAGAACAGCGGGGCGTTCGCCGACGCCAGCGCCGCGCCGCGGGCCAGGGCCGTGTCCGGCTCCTCGGGCGCCGTCAGCGGCAGCGTGGTCGCCGCCTCGAGGGCGGGCTTGATCATCGGGATGTCGATGCCGGAGCCGACGACGAACACGGCGTCCGGGCGCGTCTCCAAGTTCTCCGCGCTGGACACCATCGCGGCCAGCTGGGCGACGGCCGCCTCGTCGTCGGCGGGCAGGGCCTGCCGCTGGACGTCGGCGACGGATCCGTCGGCGCTATTGACGACCGCCAGCGTCGCGGTGTCGGGCTCGATGTAAAGCAGCGCCGTATTCGCGTAGTTGGTCTGGTGGCCCACCGCCTGCGCCAGCGCGGCCGCGGCCAAAAAGGCGGAGACGAGCATCACATTTTCGACCTTGTGGGCCGCCAGCTTGTCGCGCAGCGCGGCGGCCTCGAGCGGGTCGGTGAACGTGACGCCGGTCGACGCCAGTTGATAGCCGCCCTCCGCCGCGCCCTGACGGGTCCCCAAGATGGCCGAAACTACCTGGTCCGAGGCGGTTACCGTTGCTGCATCGGCAGCGGCGGCGACGTCGAAATTGTCTTCGTCGACGGTCGCGCCGTCGCCGTTTTCCCCCTCGACCAGCACCATCCGGACTGCCGTCGGCGCCATCGACACACCAAGTACGGTGTCCAAAGCTCCTCCAATAGTCGGTTGCTAGCCAATAACGGTGAGGGCGGGCTCGTCGCACGAATTGGTGGCGCGAGAGATCGCTTGGTCCCCACCGTTATTCCCCTAGTAACCCGATTTTACGCTCGTTCGCCGCCGCGGGGGTGGCGCGGGACCGGGCCTCGGCCGGCCTACGGGGACGGAATCCCAGGACCCAGATGGCGGTGCAGCCAGTCGTCCAGGTTGTGGTGGTCGCCGGAATGCGGTGAGGGCTGCGGCGGCGACTCGGGCGCCGGGTTCGGGTGGTCCTGGTGGGCATGTGCCGACGCCGGGTTCGGGTGGTCCTGGTGGGCATGTGCCGCCGCCGGGAGCCGGGGCGTGACCGCCGCCGAAGCCACCGCCGCCGCCGGGAGCCGGAGCGTGACCACCGCCAAGACCGCCGCCAGGACCGCCCGCAGGTGGCGTGGGGACATGCCCGCCACCCAGGCCGCCCGGACCGCTACCGGGCGCGGGCAGGTGGCCGCCGCCCAAACCGCCGGATCCCGGCGTCGGCACATGCCCACCAGGACCACCCGAACCCGGCGTCGGCACATGCCCACCAGGACCACCCGAACCCGGCGTCGGCACATGCCCACCGGGGCCGCCCGAACCGCCCGAGCCACCCGGGCCGCTCTCCCCGGGCGTGGGAGAGTGACCGCCGCCGTAGTTACCCGGACCGCTCGGCTTGGGAGCGGTGCCCTCGCCGGGCGGCGTCTGGTGCGGCGGTGACTGCGGGACGGTGACCTGCGGGGGCGACGGCGGTTGGGGCAGATGCACCGGCGGCTGGGGCTGCACCGGTTGCGGGATCGTCAGGCGCGGCGGGGCCTCGAACAGCGGGGGGCTGTCGATGGGGTCGGGAACCGGAACCGGGATGCGCACCGGCACCGGCACCGGCACCGGCGGGACCACGACGGGGACCGGCGCCGCGGGAACCGGAGGGGCGGCGGGCAGCGGAGGGGCCGCCGGAGGCGCAACCGCGGGCAACGGCGCGGCGGCCGGCGGGCTCAGCGGCTTGGGGGCGGCCACCGGGACGGGCAGGCTGATCTTCGACAGCGGTTCGGACGCCTGCACCGGCGCCGGGGCCGGCGCCTGCTCGGGGACGATGAGGTGCTGCCCCGGTGTGGGCTGCAGGGCCACGGTTCCCGTGTTGCGGATCCCGATCGCCAACGCGATCTCGAGCGCCAGCACCGCGCTGATGCCGACCACCGCCAGCCCGCTGCCGACCAGCAGCACCGGCCGCCGCTTCGGCGGGCTCTCCTCGGGAAGGAAGAGCTTCTCGATGACGACGGTCGGTGAATCGGCGTCCTCGTCCCCCACCGCGCTGTAGGCGAGGTCGTCGTCGCCGGGTTCCGAGCCGAGCGGGACATAGAGGTACTCGGGAAGCGAGTACTGGTCGACCGAGCCCGTGCCGGGATCCTGCGCATATGCCAGCGCGGCGGTCGACGAGGCAAACAGCGGCGCGTTCGCCGACGCCAGCGCGGCCCCGCGGGCCAGCGCGGTCTCCG
>NZ_LZKV01000054.1:0-12937 GCF_001672995.1 Mycobacterium sp. 1482292.6
GCCCCCGCCACCCCCCCCCCGCATGTCGGTGTCTTTCAAATACATGTCCGCGACCATCGGCTTCGCGGCGGCAGGGGTGTCGACCTGGGACGGGGTCTTCTTGGCCGACCCCAACTGGTACGTGCCTGGCATGCCGAAGGGCGGGCTGTTGCCGGCGCCGAACGCAGCGGTCACCCAGGGTGACGCCGCGCTGACATATGGGCTGCCGATCGCGATCGTCGTGGTCAAAGACCTCAACATCTCGGTGCAATGGAGTGGCCAGGACCAAGCGTCGTTGAGCGGCAATGGCTTTGTCGGTCCGTTCTCGCTGGCGGGTGCCTCGAGCACCACGTCCGATGGGACGTGGACCTATTCGCGACCGGGCATGCAAGTGGTCGCGCTGTTGTGCAGCCACCTGCCGGTCCTCCCGCCGGCGGACGCGCCCGATCTCGTGCAGCCGCCGACGGCTGTCGGACCGCAAAGCACCTCCGCGGATGGTTCGGTCACGGCCTCGGGTTCAGACCCCGCCGCGCAGGACAACGCGGGCGGTTCCTGATCTGCCGATCAAACGCATGCCCAGAGTCCTTGTGGCCCACAGTATCAATCCGGGGCGCGGGTGGACCAACGCGAACGCCTCAAGATGACACCCCAGTGATCCGCGCCCCGCTCGGCGGGCATCAGGTGGCGGATCGATCGGGCCGCGCCAGATGATCGGATATGGCCTGATGCGTGGGACGTCGGAGGTGGGCGTCAGCTGCGGAAGCACCCGAATGGCTTGCCGCACGGCCGCGGCGTCGGCTCCCGATGGTCGAGCCGCGGTCGTAGACAACGGAATGCGCTGCAGCACGGCTGGATTGAGCCTCGCCACCGGCGCCACGGTCGTCGCCGGTGGTGTCGACACCGCCGGTACGGCGTTCTCCGTAGCGGCGGCCACCAGCGCCGGATTCAACTCATGAAGATAGGTCAGGTTCTGGACCGGGGCATCCTGCTGCTCCGCCGGCTTGATCGTCCATAGATAAGGATTGACGGCCCGCTGCAGCTGCAACTGCGGGCCGCTGCTCTGCGGCGGGGCAGCGGTTTGCGCCTGCGTCGAGTCGAATGTGGACCAATAGGTCGAATCCGGCAGCACCCAGTCGTCTGGCACACAGGCGAACTCGGGCGTGACGCCGGCAGGGCTGAGCATCGTTTGAGCCATTGCGATTTCGGAGTTGATGCGGGTCCAAGCATCACTCCCGACCGGGGCGGTCGGCCGGGCCGCGGTCACGGCGAGCCGATAGATCTGGCTCGCCGTGCCGTAGTAGAGATCCTGGCCGTGCACGGAATATTGGGACGGTGACATCAGGTAGGGCGCATCGAAATTCGGCACCAGGAAGGCGGCCATCCGGGTGGGGTTTACCACGCCGCCCTGCACGATGTCGTCCGGTGTCGGCAACGCGAACGGCAGAAAGACCAACGAGACGTTGGAGTTCCCGGTTGCGAACGCGTGCACGAAGACATCCGTCACCTTCTCGCCAACCGTTGCGAGTGTGTCCCCGCCGGCCATGACGATCAGCTCCCCGCTGCCGGTGTGGCTCCGGCCCCCGCCATCGCCTCCGGTGAGTTCTCCGAAGTTGGCTTCGGCAGTGTGGGGTCGTCCATCAGCGGGGCCGCGGGCTGAATCTGCCCGATCCAGCCGGCGATCTGCGATCCCAGCAGTTCCAACGTCCCGCCCTTCTTGCCATCGGACGTGAACGTGAAACTGGAACTGGTCTGCTGCGATCCGAAGGCACCGGAGGACTGCTGATCCTGGTGCTGGGCCGAACCCTTCATGAAGAGATAGCCCCCCGACACCGCGACCGAGTTCGAACTCGACTGTCCCGAGCCCTGACTCGCCTGCGCGGCCTGACTGAAACTGCTGCCGAAGTCACCCCAGTCGTCGCAGGTGATCTTGACGTTGCGAATAATGAGGAACCCCTTAGGAAGCATCGGCAGGATCGCGGGACACTTATCGCCGATCTGATTGGCAACCGTCCCGTCGCTGATGCTGTTGGCGCGCTGACCTACCAGATACCAGCCCTTGAGGTTGAAGATGTCACCGAGGAACCAGGGACGCTCGATTGTCGCGATGAAGTACTCCAACGAAACCGAAGCGGAGCTCGAACTATCCTGGTGGGTCGTCCAATTGAACTGGTTTGCGTTATTGGCGAATGCGTTGGACGCATCGGCGTGGCTGCCACTGGCGGAGGCGCTGTAGATGCCGACGTCGAACCCGCCGCTGCCACTGTTCGATTGTGACTGCTGCCGTTGCCAGTTGCTCGCGAAGGAACCCGTCCCGGAGTTCGTTCTCGCATCGTGCGCCTCGCTAGTCCCCGTGATCTTTTGGACGCCGAAGGATTCATCCGTGTAGTCCCACCAGGACATCGGGCTGATGTACGACCAGGGAACATTGGCGGAGATTCCGCCGGCCAGCTGCACCTGAAACGCGTCATACAGTTGGCGCGCCAATGCGGCCAGCGCCGTGACCGCGCTCTCGCCTTGCGTCGCAATCGTATCCAGAGCGTCCTGCACCTGCTGGCGACCCATGCTGTTGAAATCGTTCAGCGCCTGGGTGACCTTGTTCGCATAGCTGCTCGCCACGATCGGCCACTCCTGCCCCGCGATCGGATCGGCCATGGCCTGCGCATAGGCACTCGCCTGCGCGGCGATCGCGTCGGTCCAGGCCTGTTGGTTGCGCCGGAACTGCGCGTAGAGCGGCGTGTAGCCGACGCGGTTGCCGTTGGCGTCCTTGATGTAGAGCAGGTCCTGCGCCGCGGCGATCTTGTCGAGGACCGCTTGCGCCGGGGTCGACTTGTCCATCGGCTGCATGCCCTGCACCACGGTGAAGTACTCAACACTGACATTTCGATCGGGCCAGGCAGTTGCGACGCCGTTCTGCGTCACTTCCAGCATCTGGTCGACGAGCTTCGAGGTAAAGAAGGCCGCCTGAATGGACGCCTCCAGCTGCGGGTCGGGCTTGGCCGGCGGCGGATAGACGGATCCCGGCGGGCCCGGCGGCGGAGTCGAGGAGGCTGCTTGGGCGGGCGCGGAGAATGCGCCGTCATTGCTGAATTGGCTCGAAGAATCTCCCCCGGCCGGCGTCCATGGATTGGCGAACATCTTGGGGTCGATCGGATATCCGGTCGGCATGTGCATGTAGATCGCCGATCCCAGCGGCTTCCCGTCGGGGCCGATCTGGCTTGCAGCGACCTGGTTTTCGATCTGATCCAGTGCGTCGAGCAACGCTTTCGTAATGCAGCCGACACTGCTGAGCTGCGAAACTCCGTCTGGCATGGGACTCTCCTCGTGATACCTGAGCGTTGCGTAACGCCCTGTTGCCGCCCCGATGGGCGCTACCGGCTATGCAACTCTCACCTGCCCGCGACGGGCACGCGTAGTCGACTACTCGATCCCGCGCTCACTCGCTCACTTTCGGTCCGCCCGTTCTTGATTCAGGTCTCCGCGGTGGGTTCAGCCAATGGCACACGCCGCGCCGCCCGTCCCGAGACAACCTGGGTGAACGTGACGGGACGTGGCGGCGCGGCATCAAGAGCCGGCGGTTGTGTGTCACGGAATCGTTTTGTTGGACTTCCAATCCGCGATCAACTCGTTGGATGCTTCGAAGTGCATGCCGTCAGGCGTGGGAAAGGCGGCGCCCCAGAAGAATCGCTCCGCCTGCATGAACGGCGCGAGGTCGACCAGGCCCTGCTGCACCGTGGTCGACCCGCGCGGCGTGAGCTGCCCGCCGATGGTGATGTCGATGGCCGTGCCCCACGAGTGGTTGGAGAAGTTCGTCGTCGAACCGCGCACATGACGCACGCAGAGCATGCCCGCAGTCCCCAGCAGAAGATAGAGGTCGGGCCGGGCCGATTTGACCGCCGCGAAGACGCGGGTGAGCGCGTCGACCGCCGGCACCAAGCCGGTCACCCGAAACGGTCCAACGCTGGCGGTTTTCAGTAACTTCTGCAGCGCCGGCGATGCCGGCCCACAGCTGTCTTGCGGGGTGCCGGGGACTCCGAGCGTCGACAACATCGTCGCCTGCGACGCGGCGCTGACGCCGGAATTGATTCCGCTCGGGATGGGGACCATTTGCTTGTAGTCGACGTTGACCGACGGGTCGTCGCCGGTGGCAGCCGAGCCGTTATCGGTAGGGGTTTCAACGGTGTTCGACGCGTTCCCACTGGAGTCACCGTTCGATGTGTCCGTCGTATCCGACGTGTCGACGCTGTCGTCACCGTTCGATGCGTCCGTCATATCCGACGTGTCGACGCTGTCGTCACCGTTCGATGCGTCCGAAGTGTCCGCGCCGTCGTCGTCGGTCTCTGCGGTATCGGCCGGCGACGTGTCGTTGGTGTCGGCGCTATCGTCGCTACCAGGATCGGTCATGACGTCGGTCGAGCCGCTGTCAGCATCTTGAGACATTTGTGTTCTCCCTTCGAGGTTCGGCTCGATCCACCGGAAGTCAACGTCATGATCACCGGCTTCAGCCGAAGACGATCGTTTCAGCGGGTGACGTCGTCATCACGCGTAGTGCACTACTCGTCGTCCCGGGCGCTGACAAGGGCGTCGACACCAACTCGGGAGTGCGCCATCCGCGAACGGCCGGTCCGCGGATTCGAGTAGTCGACTACGCGCGTCACACCTCCCCCTGCAGTTGATGATTCACGAGTAAGCGACTACTGGAGGAGCAGGAGCATGTGTCAGACACCGCCGCGACCATGGCGAGATTTCGTGCGCCCCTGGCGCGTGGCGCTGATGGCGGGCGCCGGTGGACTCATCCTGGCGGGCGTCGCAACGAGCGGCCACGTGACCGCCTTGACGTTGATCGCCCTGGGCTGCGTCGTGGTGGTGACCGCGGGAGTGATGCCCGCCATCACTCAGCTCGAGTACGGCATTCCGTCGCTGTTCAAAGTCGTTGTCGCGGTGGCTAATCGGGGCGAGGAGCTGCGTCGCGAATTCAGCGAGCAACGCCCTCAACTGCAGGTGACCGCCAATCTGTTGTGCGACGACCCTGCGATGGCTAATGACCTGCTCAGCGCCGCCATCGCAGAGGCGACCAAACGCTGGCGCGGGCCAGTCAGCGCGGCCGCGGACGTATACGCGCTGTGTTGGTTCGTCCACCGGCTGACGGCATACAGTCGGCTCACCGGCAGCCCACCGCCCGACACGGTCCCCGCCGCCAACCGGGCGTTGGGGCGACTGTCGCAGACTCAGCGGATCATCCTGGTCCTGGCCACATACGCCGACCTGTCGGTCGAAGACATCGCCGACATGGTGCACCTACCGCCGGTAGAGGTGGACGCGTACATTGCGCAGGCCGATGCGGCGCTGGCCGCCGCAGACGTTCCGGGCGGGGACCGCTGATGCCAAACCCCGCCCTGTACGAGGCGTTGGAAAGCGCCGCCCGAGAACGCATCGGCAGCCATCCGCTGAACGTGGACCGGGCCGTGCGAATCGGCCTGCGCCAGCTGAGGATCCGGATGCTCATCACGTACGCGACTGGGCTGGCCGCCGCATCGGTAGTGGCGATTACCGCGGTCGCCACGCATTTCGCGCTCACGGCGCCTGCGCATCTCAGTGCCGGCCCCGTGCCCACGATCGCCTCTACCAGTGAAACGCCGAGCACCACAGCCACTTCCACGACTACCGAGACACCGAGCACCACAACCAATCCCACGACTGCCGAAACGCAGAGCACCCCAACCGATCCCACGACGCCCTCCGGCACCACCGGTGTGAAGCCGCAGACCCTGGCGGCGATCACCGTTGCGCCCCGCGAGGTCACTTTGGCTCAAGGATCCACACAACAGCTGAGGGCCACCGGGACTTACACCGATGGGTCCGCCCACGACATCACCACTGACGTCGACTGGACCACTGATGACCCTGCAGTCGCAGCGGTCGGTCGCGACGGGCTTGTCACCGCTGTGGCTGGTGGTCCTGGCCGCCCGCAGAGCAGAACTGCAATACGGGCAACCATCGCCGAACGCTCGGCCTCAGTAGCGATCATCGTCATGCCCCATGACCTGACCGGAATCAGCATCCAACCCCCGACCATCCAGAGTTGCGCAGGCTCGTACACCCTTGTCGCGGCGGGCACCTACTCCGATGGCACTGCTGCCGACCTCACCGACGTCCAATGGACCAGTGACAACAGCGATTTCGCGTCGGTCACCCAGCGAGGACAGTTGACCGTCAAAACTCCTCGCCCTAACCCGACGCTCAGAGCAATACCGCGAAACCTGCGTGCCGTCATCACCGCGACGGCCTCGGGGCAGACGGCTCGGGCGGTTGTCGAGTGCGTCCGGTCGGAATCGTCGACGTCCAACACTCCGCCAACGTCGTCGGCCACTCCGACCACGCCCCCCGCGGCGTCGCCGACCCGAGTTCCGACGACCCCGTCCAGCGCCGCCAGCGTGCCCCTTCGCTAGCCGTCGCGCCGAAGGCTAAGGGCGGAAGTAGTGCCAACGGTCGCGTTCAGTCGACGCGCGGCGGCCGGATGTCGTTGGGATCGTTGGGGTCCGGCTCGCCGAACCAGCGCGACGGCTCGTGCATGCCGTACGCGTCGTGCCAGTCCCACCACTCGTAGGGGGCGCTCTGCGGGTAGCCCTCCGGTGAATCCTCCCAGTTTTCCTGGCGTCCCAACGCGGTCATGTCGAGGAAGCTCCACGTGGTTCCGAGCGCCTCGTCGCCGCGATTGTTGATGAAGTAGGTACGGAACACCCGGTCGCCGACACGGATGAAGGCGTTAGTGCCGTGCCATTCGTCCACGCCGAAATCGCTGTCGAATCCATCGGTGATGGTGTACCACGGCATCTTCCAGCCCATCCGCGCCTTGAGTCGCTCGATGTCGGCCTGCGGTGCGCGCGAAACGAACACCAGCGTGGTGTCGCGGGCGTTGAGGTGGGCCAGGTTGCCGACATGGTCGGCGATCATCGAGCAGCCCCGGCAGGCGTGGTCGGGCCAGCCATGGATGTCGGGCCCGTAGAACGCGCGATAGACGACGAGTTGTCGCCTGCCGTGGAATAGGCCCAACAGGTCGACCCTGCCCTCGGGTCCGTCGAATTCGTAGGCGGAGTCGACGGCCGTCCACGGCATCCGGCGCCGCATGGCCGCGAGGGCGTCACGGGCCCGGGTGAGTTCCTTCTCCTTGGTCAGCAGTTCCTGATGCGCGCTCGCCCACTGCTCGGCCGACACGATCGGCGGTGTGTTCATCGCTGTCTGCCTTTCGTCTCCAGGGCTCTCAGGCAAGCGGCGACAGGCCGGCGGCGGTGAGCAGGTACGCGTCATGGTCGGTGGCCGCGCCGGTGGCGATCTCGAGCACCGACTTGCCGACCTGTTCGGCCGTGAGGGCGGGCCCGGCGGCCTGCACGAAGGAATCGACGTCGACACCTTGCCGCTCGGCGTAGGCCGCGACGGCGGCGGCGCCCAGGTCGGTGGCCGGCGTCAACCGCGGCAGCACGGCGGTGAAACCGATCCCTAGGCCCGCGCGTTGCGATTCGGCGGCGGCGTAGCTGGTGATGAACCTGACGGTAGCCTTCGCGCCGGCATAGCCGCCAGACAACGGTGATCCGTTCACCGCGGCGCCGCTGGACATCACGATCACCGAACTGCCCCCCGCCAGCGGCCGGCGCACCGCGCGGCTAACCCAGTGGAACGCCTGCGCGACGTCGGTGTTCCAGTTCACGCTGAACGTCTCCCAGGTCTGCTCCTGCAACGGCGCCATCGGCGGCGTCGCCCCGGCGCACAGCACCAGTGTGCGCGGCCGGTATTCGTCGATCAGCCGGTCGGCCGTGGCCGGGTCGGCGGCGTCAGCCACCACCGGGGTGAAGGCGTCGCCGAGCTGGGTGCGCACCTCATCGAGTTGTGATCGGGTGCGCGCGACGCCGGCGACCCGTGCGCCGGCCGCGACCAACGCGGAGGCGATGGCGCGGCCGAATCCGCGGCCCGCGCCGGTCACGATGGCGGTGGTGTCGGCGAGGCCGTCGGTATGGGCGGTGCGGGACTGGTTCATCGTCGTTCTCTCTCTCTGCTGTGGGTGCTGCGGCCGTGGCCGCGTCTTCACCAATTCAGATACGGCGTGACGGCCGGATTCATCGCGTGCGGCCCGATGAATTTCGGCGGCCCGATGTCTCTAAGGGAGTAGGTTCTTCACCCACCGGAAGGAGAGGCTCGTGCCGGCGCAGGAGGATTTCGTCGAACAGGCGGCGCCTTTTCGTGCCGAGCTGATCGCGCACTGCTACCGCATGCTGGGTTCGGTGCACGACGCGGAAGACCTGGTCCAGGAGACGTATCTGCGGGGCTGGCGCGGCTATCGGGCGTTCGAGGAACGCGCGGCATTGAAGACGTGGCTGTACCGCATCGCCACCAACGCCTGCCTGCGAGCGCTGGAGAACCGCGCCCGGCGCGTGCTGCCGATGGGGGTCGGCGACGGATCGGTCGACCCGGACGCCGATTTCGACGCGAAGGCCGGCGCGCACGCCTGGCTCGAGCCGATCCCCGACGCGATGATGTTCAAGAGCCCGGAAGACGATCTGACCGCAAAGCAGAGCGTGCGGCTGGCCGTGATGACCGCCCTTCAAGAGCTTCCGGCGCGGCAGCGCGCCGTGCTGATTCTGCGCGATGTCGTACAGTTCAGCGCCGCCGAGGTTGCCGAGCTTCTCGAGACCACGCCCGCGGCGGTCAACAGTTCGCTGCAGCGCGCCCGGGCCCACCTCGCCGAACTCTCGCCCGCCGAGGAGACCGTGTCCGAGCCCGACGATGCCGAGCGCCGCGAATTGCTCGACCGGTATTGCGCCGCATTCGAAAACGCGGACATGGCCGCGCTGACGGCGCTGCTGCAAGCGGACGTCAAGCTCGAAATGCCGCCTATGCCAGTGTGGTTCACCGGCCGCGACGCCGTGCTGCGGTTCCTCGCCGGACGCGCCCTGGCCCCGCCCGGCGACGTTGTGATGATCCCGACAGCCGCGAATGCGCAACCTGCCGTCGCCGAATACCGGCGTGGCGCCGATCAGACGATGCGGGCCCATTCGATTCACGTCTTGACCACCGGCGTTACCGGCGTCGCGAGCATCACCGTCTTCCTCGACGCCGGGATGTTCCCCACGTTTGGTTTGGCGGCAACCCGGTAACCTCTGAGCAGGGACGCAATCGCACCCCTTGCTCTCTAAGGGAGGCCCGACCTGCATCGGCTCGCATCGGCTCGCGTCGTCTGCGGTGTCCTCGCACGGTTTTACCTTCCCGGCCCACGTGTGGACAGGTCCTCCACCCGTCAGGATCATTAGGCGCGGTAGACGTAATTGAAGGGTGACGAGTGAAGATTCCCGGCGTTTCCAGCGTCGTCGCCGGCGTAGCCGGCGGAGCCGCGCAGGTGGTGCGGGCAGGAGTGTCCACCGCGGCGGGCGCCGCGGGCGCGCTGCAGACGTTGGCCAGTCCGGTGACCGACCTCGCCGGCCCGGTCATTCAGTCGGTTGCCCAAACGACGGGCCGCGCGATCGGACTGGACGGTTCGTCCGGCGGCTCCCCCACCGCGATCCTGCCGCCGGTGCGCTGGCACAGCGGGCACCGGGTGCACCTGGATCTGGATCCGCTGCTGCCCTTCCCGCGTTGGCACGAGTACGCGCCGGCCGTGGAGGAGCCGGTGCGCCGGATCCCGGGTGTGGCCAAGGCGCATGTCGAAGGCTCGCTGGGCCGGTTGGTGGTGGAACTGTCCGACGACGCGGACGGCGACGCCGTCCTGGACGAGGTGCGCGCGACGGTCTCGTCGATCGCCTCGGACATCACCTGGTCGAAGTCGGAGTCACCGCCGCTGTCCGCGCCGTTCGCCGACCCAGGCAACCCGCTGGCGATTCTGGTGCCCCTGACCGCGGCGGCCATGGATGTCGTCGCGATGGGCGCCGCGGTCACCGGATGGGTGACCCGGTTGCCGGCCGCGCCGCAGACCACCCGGGCCGCGGCCGCGCTCATCAACCATCAACCGCGGATGGTCTCGATCCTGGAGGCGCGGCTGGGCCGGGTCGGCACCGACATCGCGCTGGCCGCGACCACGGCGGCCGCCCACGGTCTGACGCAATCGTTCGGCACACCGCTGCTCGATCTGACGCAACGCACCCTGCAGGTCTCCGAGGCGTCGGCGCACCGCCGCGTGTGGCGTGACCGCGAGCCACAGCTGGCCTCCCCCGACCGGCCGCAGGCTCCGGTGGTCCCCGTCATCTCCTCGGCCAAGTCGGAGCTGCCGCGGCACAGCTGGGCCGCGGCAGCCGCCGGTGAGGCCTCCCACGTCGTGGTCGGCGGCACCATCGACGCGGCGATGGACAAGGCGAAAGGCTCGATGGCCGGGCCGGTGGAAAGTTACGTCGATTCGGCGGCCAACGGCTCGCTGATCGCCGCCGTCAGTGCGCTGGTCGCCGGCGGCGGCACCGAGGACGCGGCCGCGGCCATCGAGGCCGGGGTGCCCAGGGCCGCGCACATGGGCCGCCAGGCGTTCGCGGCGATATTGGGCCGCGGGCTCGCCAATTCCGGGCAACTGGTCCTCGACCCGGGCGCGCTGCGCCGCCTGGACCGGGTGAAGGTCGTCGTCATCGACGGCGCCGCGCTGCGCGGCGATCATCGCGCGGTCTTACGGGTCCGCGGGGACGCTCCCGGCTGGGACGACGACCGGGTCTACGAGGTGGCCGACGCGCTGCTGCACGGCGAGGAGGCGCCCGAGCCCGACGCCGACGAGCTACCGGCGACCGGGGCCCGGCTGAAATGGGTTCGCACCCAAGGACCTTCGGCGACACCCGCGCAGGGCCTGGAAAGCGCCGACCTGATCGTGGACGGCGAGTGCGTCGGCAGCGTCGACGTGGGCTGGGAGGTCGACCCGTACGCCATCCCGCTCTTTCAGACCGCGAACCGCACCGGCGCGCGGGTGGTGCTACGCCACGTCGCGGGCACCGAGGACCTCACCGCCAGTGTCGGGACCACGCACCCGCCCGGCACGCCGCTGCTCAACGTGGTCCGGGAGCTGCGCGCCGACCGTGGGCCGGTGCTGCTGATCACCGCGCTGCATCGCGACTTCGCCTCCACCGACACCCTGGCCGCGCTCGCGATCGCCGATGTCGGTGTGGCCCTTGATGATCCGCGCGCCGCCACGGCGTGGACCGCCGACATCATCACCGGCACCGATCTGGCCGACGCGGTGCGCATCCTCTCGGCGATCCCGGTGGCCCGCTCGGCCAGCGAATCGGCGGTGCACCTGGCGCAGGGCGGCACCACGCTCGCGGGTCTGCTGCTGGTCACCGGCGAGCAGGAGGCGGGCACCAGCCCGGTCAGCTTCCGGCGCTGGCTCAACCCGGTCAATGCCGCCGCGGCCACCGCCCTGCTGGCGGGAACCTTCTCGGCCGCTCGGGTGCTCCGGCTGCCCGACCCCACACCCCAACCGCTGACCGCCTGGCACGCACTGGATCCCGAGATCGTCTACTCGCGGCTGGCCGGCGGGGCGCGGCCGATGGCCGTCGAAACCGAGCCGTCCTGGCGGCGGCGCCTCGACGACCTGTCGTACAGCCCCGCGCTGCAACCGCTGCGCAAGCCGTTGCACAGCGCGGTCCGGCTGGCGTCGGCCACCCGCACCGAGCTCGCCGATCCGCTGACCCCGATCCTGGCCGTCGGCGCGGCGGCCTCGGCGATCGTCGGCAGCAACATCGACGCGCTGCTGGTCGCCGGCGTCATGACCGTCAACGCGATAACTGGTGGCGCGCAACGACTTCGGGCCGAATCCGCCGCCGCGGAGCTGTTCGCCGAGCAGGACCAGCTGGTGCGCCGGGTGGTCGTTCCGGCCGTCGCGACGACCCGCCGCCGGCTCGAGGCCGCCCGACACGCGACCCGCACGGCGACGGTGTCCGCCAAGTCCCTGCGGCCCGGCGACGTCATCGACCTGGCCGCACCCGAAGTGGTGCCCGCCGACGCCCGGCTGCTGATCGCCGACGACCTCGAGGTCGACGAGTCCCTGCTGACCGGCGAATCGCTCCCCGTCGACAAGCAGGTGGATCCCGTCGCGGTCAACGACCCCGACCGGGCCAGCATGCTGTTCGAGGGCAGCACCATCGTCGCCGGGCACGCGCGCGCCATCGTGGTCGCCACCGGCGTCGGCACCGCCGCGCACCGGGCGATCTCCGCGGTGGCCGACGTCGAGACCGCCGCCGGAATCCAGGCCCGGCTGCGCGAACTCACCAGCAAGGTGCTGCCGCTGACGCTGGCCGGCGGCGCCACGGTGTCGGCGCTGGCGCTGCTGCGGCGCGCGCCGCTGCGCCAGGCGGTCGCCGACGGCGTCGCGATCGCGGTGGCCGCCGTCCCCGAGGGCCTGCCCCTGGTGGCCACCCTGTCCCAGCTCTCGGCCGCCCAACGACTGACCGCGCGCGGGGCCCTGGTCCGCGCGCCGCGCACCATCGAGGCGCTCGGCCGCGTCGACACCGTCTGCTTCGACAAGACCGGCACGCTCACCGAGAACCGGCTGCGCGTGGTGTGCGCGGTGCCCGACGACGTCGACCCGCACGATCCCTTCCCCAAACTGACCGACCCGGAATCGGCCGGACTGCTGCGGGCCGCCGCGCGCGCGTCGGCTCAGCCCCAGGAGGGCCAGGGACATGCGCACGCCACCGACGAGGCGATCCTGACCGCGGCGAGTTCGCTGAACGGCCAAAGCGATTCGGACTGGGCGATGGTCGCCGAGGTGCCGTTCGAGTCCAGCCGGGGCTTCGCCGCCGCGATCGGCACCGTGGGCCACGACGGCGCTGCCAATGGCCAGCCCGCCGAGGCGCCGGTGCTGGTGCTCAAGGGGGCGCCCGAGGTCATCCTGCCGCGCTGCGCCACGGCGAGCACCCGCAGCCCCTGCTCGGCGAGGCCGTGCACCACCGCCTCGGCCCGCTCGAGGTCGGCGTCCGGGTCGGCGAATTTGCAGCCAATC